>JALYWZ010000687.1 GCA_030852505.1 Myxococcota bacterium
ACCTCGACCCGCGCCGGGCGCGCGCCGCGCGGCGTGGCCTGCTTGGCCTCGAGCAAGCGCATCGAAAGATCGTGCGCCTTGTGCACGAAGAAGCGGATCGCATAGCCGCGCGCCAGGCGCTTCGTGGTCGTGCGCGAGCTCGCGTCGCCGGCCTTCACGCTGAGCTTGGTCAAGATCGCCGAGAGCACCAGGAACAACGCGCGCTCCATCGGCGGATCGCGGAGCGCCTCGATCCCGTCGCGCAAGCCGTCGAGCTCGAGCAGCACGTGCATCGCGAACAGCTCGCGATCCTCCGGCCCGTACAGCACCGTGGGCCCGAGCTTCGCGGTTTGCCTGGCCTTGGCGTGCTCGGCGACCTCCGCGGCGGCGCGCTCGATCGACTCCGCGAACTTCGCGCCGAGCCGAGCCGTCTTCAAGCTCGATAGCTCCACGGCGATCGGGTTCAGGTCGCTGCCGAGCGCCACCCGCTCCAAGCGTTGCGCCGCGACCAGCACGGTGCCGCTGCCACAAAACGGGTCCAGCACGCTCTCTCCGCGCCGCGACATCGAGCCGATCAAGACCTGCGCCGTGTCCGGGTGCATGCGCGCGGGGTAACTGTGGAAGCCGTGCAGATCGGCGAGCCCGGCCTCTTCGCTCACGCGCACGTCGAGCGCGCGCTCCAGGATCGAGAGCAGCGCGGCTGGGCCCTCGCTCGCCTCGACGCGCCCGCCGATGTGCGACAGCGCGCGGCGGCGATTCGGCGGCTCGACTTCGGTGATCACGGGCTCGGGACGTTCGCGCGGCATTCGTCGTTCTCGGGGGCCTGGCACAGGTGCTAGCACGCCCGCTGCGTCGGATCGCCGCCGGCCTCAGGGCGTGTACGTCACCACGATCCGCGGCGCGTTGGCCTCGCCGGCTTCCTTGCTCGGGTAGTCCGAGCCGTCGGTCTCCTCGGCTTGCACGAGCGCCACGCCGTGGATCGGCGCTCCTTCCAGCCATTCCGTCACGAGCTCGGTGATGTCGATGAACACCGGGCCCTCCAACGCCTCGAACGAGCCGATTTCGTCGCCGATACTGGGGCTCGTGTCCCAGGTGACCGACTCTTCACTCCACTCGCCGGTGATTCTCAGCACACGGACCGCGTTGCCCGCGTCGGTACACTGGAGCTCGAGGAGCGCGGATTCGACCGTCGCCCCCGCTGGAATGTCCGAGAGCGCGACTGGCTTGACGAAAACCGCGAAGACACAAGGGTCGGAATCTACCGAGAGCGTCTCGTCCGAGCCGGTATTGCGTCCGGTTTCGCAACCGTCGACGAATGCATCCTCCAGACCGCTGATCTGGATCGTGCGCGGGGCCGCGCCGTCGCCGGCAGCGCCGGCCGAAGCATCGCCCGCGCTGCCAGCGCTATTTGCCGCGCCACCCACGCTGGAGGAACCTCCACCGACCTCGGAACCTGCGACGCCGGAGGCGCCCCCCGTCGAACCCGCGACACCGCCGCCACCGTTCGGGACCATGCCGGCCTTCCCCGAGCCACCCGAGCTTCTCCCCCCGAACGCGCCGCCGGACCCGCCCGCCGCGGAAGCCGCCGCTGACCCGCCCATGGACTGCGCCCGACCGCCACTATCAGCGGCCGACGCGCCACCGTCCCCAGCGCTGCTCCCGCCAGTCGCGCGCGCGCCGACTCCGCCGCTGACGTTGGAGCTGCTACCACCGCTGGTGTTGCCACCGCGATTGGGCATCTCCCCGAACAAATCTTCGTTACCCTTCTCGCCGCATGCGACGGCGCTCCCCAGCGCGCACCACGCGATGGAGACCCAGCGCAAACTGGACAACGCCGTGCTCGACATCCGCGCACAGTATCGTGCGCCCGTCGAGCCTCGCAACAAAGGCCAATCCTCGACCCGGATGCCCGCGCAGAGGCCGGCCCTTGGCTGGCGGGTGGCGATGCGCCGTGCGAGATACAGCGAAAGATGCGGTCGACTACGCCGGAAGATCTCGCGGGACACTGCAAAACCTGCTGGCTCAATCTCGAGATCTGCCTGTGTGCTGCGCTGCCGAAGCTCCCGACGCGCACCGAGATCGTGATCGTGCGTCACGTGGCCGAGCTCCGCCTCACCAGCAACACGGCGCGCTTTGCGGCGCTCGCGCTGCCGAACGCGCGCATCCTCGAGCACGGCGGCGGCACGCACTTCGACGATCGCGAGCTCACGCTTCCCGGCACGGCTTTGCTCTACAGCGCGAGCCCGCGCCCGCCTCTCGAACCGCCTCGCCTCGACCCTCCCCCGCGCCGCCTGATCGTGCTCGACGGCAGCTTTCGCCAGGCCCGCCGCATGTACAAGAAGATCACCGCGCTCCGCTCGCTGCCCGAGCTCGCGCTGCCGGTCCCCGAGGTGACGCCGATCCGCCTGCGCGTGCCGCCTCACGAAGCGGGCATGTCGACTCTCGAGGCCATCGCGCACGCTTTGCGCTGGCTCGAGGGTCCCGAGGTCTCCGAGCCCTTGCTCGCGCTCTACGACGAGCTCGTGCGCCGCGTCGATCGCCACCGCGGCCGCATCCGCGATCGGAACGGTAACGCCGTCAGCTGAATGGCGGACAAACCCGTGCGCCGCAGTAAGGATCCTGACTGCGCGCGCCGCCCTCGAACCCCTACGACGCCGCGCGGATGGCTGCGACCAGCTCGCGCCCGTGCCCCTGCGGCTTCACGTCGGGGAATACCTTTGCGACCTTGCCGTCCTTGCCGATCAGGAACGAGACGCGCTTGGCCTTGCCGTTGCTGACGGGCACGCCGAACTCGTGCGCGATCGCGTGATCCGAATCGGGCACGAGCAAGAACGGCAGCGCGTGCTTCTCGGCGAAGGCCTGGTGCGAAGCCACGTCGTCGGACGAAACGCCGATCACCACAGCGCCCGTGCTCTGGAGCTCCGACCAGACGTCGCGGATCTCTTGGGCTTCGACCGTGCAGCCCGGCGTATCATCCTTGGGGTAGAAGTAGACGACGACTGGCTTACCGCGCAGCGCTGCGAGATCGACCTTCTCGCCGTTGTGCGCGTCCACACGCAACGCAGGCGCTTCCGCCCCGACCGCGAGCAACTCCGCGCGCGCGGGCTCGGTCGGAGACGGCTCCGAGCCTCCCGCAGACGACTTCTGGCAAGCGCTCAGAACGCCTGCGATCGACACGACCATCACCGCGGCCAAGCGCTTCATGCCCGAACGAATAGTGCCGGAAAGCAGCGCCGGCAACCGCGGCGGTTTGCCTCTGTCTACCGCGCGTCAGCAGGAGAGCCCGATGCACTCCGTCACGCAGTCCTCGAACTCCTCACAAGTGGCCCCGCACTTCCGAAACCGCTGGTAGCACTGGCACGAACATGCCGGCAAAGTCGCCGTACAGCCCACGCACACCAAACTCGCCCCGATGATCCCGCACTCGTCGACGGTCTCGCAGGCCTTGTCCGAGCAGGCCTCAATCTCCTCGCCCGACGCTCCGGCCTCGCCGCCGAGTCCCAGGTTCGGCGCACCCGCTCCGGGCTCGGACCAACACTCCGCCGGGGCGCCGCCCGCTCCGCCGAGCTGGCTCGCGCCGCCGGTACCAGCG
>JALYWZ010000688.1 GCA_030852505.1 Myxococcota bacterium
TAGCCGGGCAGCGGGCTGGCCATGATGGGAGGCTGAGCCCTTCGAGCGGACATCGGGCGGTCCTGCGCGCCTTTGACGAGTGTAGCTGCGGACGCACGGTCCCGAGGTAGGATCCCGGCGTGTGGACTAAGCGGGTAGCGGCTCCCCTCGGGTTGTGTGCGATGACGCTCGGGCTGGCCGCGCTGTCGCCGACACCGCAAGCTGTCGCGGATGTCTGCGGCTCAGTGGGTGGACGCCATGTCTCGGTCAATGCGTGCGGCAACGTCGCCGACGCCATCGCGCCGTGGGTGCCGCCACCGGCGGCGTACGCGCCGCTGCCCGAGGATTACGACGCCGCGCCGCCGCCCCCGCCGCCGCCTCCTCCGCCGCCGTGACGCGGAGCGCGCCCGGCCCAGGCCGCGCTCACGCTGCCCGCTTCATCATTTCGAGCGCGTAGCTCGGGCCGAGCACTTCGTGCTTGAAGTAGACGAAGCACTCGTCGAACCCGAGCGACTGGAGCTTCTCGAGGACCGCGCCGAGGGCGGCGGCGTCGTATTCCGTTCGCCGGAGGCGGATGTAGCCGTAGGGCGCGGTGCGCATCAGGGGGGCGCCGCTGCCGTCACCTGGATCGACCTCGGCACCGCACAGCGCGGCCTTTTTGTCGGAGAGCGCGGCGTAGACCTCGTCGTCGAACCACGAGGCGTGGCGGAACTCGAACGCAGCGCGCGTACCCTCGGGCAACACCGCGAGGAAGTCGCGGAGCCGCGCCACGTCCTTCTTCAGGAACGGCGGCAGCTGAAACAGCGCCGGACCGAGCTTGGTACCGAAGCGGCCCACCGTGTCGAGGAAGTACTTGGTATCGTCCGCGCTGTTCTCGAGCTTCTGCGAGTGCGTGATGCGGCGCGGAGCCTTGGGCGCGAACGTGAAGCCGTCGGGAACATTCTTGGCCCAGCCGTCGATCAGCTCGGGGCGTGGCATCCGATAGAAGGTGTTGTTGAGCTCGACGGTCGGTAGGCGCGAGGCGTAGCTCGCGAGCATCTGCCGCTCCGGAAGCCCCTCGGGGTAGAAGCTGCCGCGCCACTCGACGTAGGAGAACCCGCTGGTCCCGACTGAAAGGCGCATGGCCGGAATGTAGCTGGGAAGGCGCGCGCGTTACAGCTACCCTCGGGTGCCTTGCTCGAGGTGTTCTCCGTCGCCCTGCAGATCGCGCTCGGCATCGCCCTGCCGGTCTGGGTGATCCGGCGGGATCTGCGGCAGCTCGGACCGGAGCGGCTGTCGCGCGCGTGGCCCGACGCAAGCATCTGGTCCGCCGTCGCGGCGTTCGGCCCGCTGTCTCTGGTCGTTCACTTCGCGCGCACGCGGCGCTCGCTGCTCGGATTCGGCCTCGGGATCGGCTGGGCGGCCATGGCGCTGCTCGCGGGAGCGCTGGTGGCAGAGCTCGGCGCCTTGGGCAAATAGCCGCGCCGAGGAATGATTCCCGGCGCCGGATTGTCTCAGGCCCGCCGGTCGCGCTATACGCGGGCGGCTCCGCCGGGTCGGGCTCGGCGGGGGCCGGACCCGACGAATCGGGAAGGAAACCCGGCAGTTCGAAGAGCACGGTGAACGCCATGCAGGACGTGAGAGCGCTGAACGACCTGGTCGCCAAGGAGAGTGCCTTCATCGACGATCTGGTCGCCGAGATCGGCAAGGTCATCGTCGGCCAGACGTACATGGTGGAACGGGTGCTGGTCGGGCTGCTCGCCGGCGGGCACGTGCTGCTCGAGGGCGTGCCGGGCCTCGCCAAGACGCTCACCGTCCGCACGATCTGCGACACGATCCACGCCAAGTTCTCGCGCATTCAGTTCACCCCGGATCTGCTGCCCGCAGATCTCGTGGGCACCGTGATCTACGAGCAAAAGACCGGCGAGTTTACCAGCAAGCTCGGCCCGATCTTCGCGAACCTGGTGCTGGCGGACGAGATCAACCGCGCCCCCGCCAAGGTGCAGAGCGCGCTGCTCGAGGCCATGCAAGAGCGCCAGGTCACGATCGGCGACAAGACCTACGCGCTGCCCGATCCGTTCGTGGTGATGGCCACCCAGAACCCGATCGAGCAGGAAGGCACCTACGCGCTGCCCGAGGCCCAGGTCGATCGCTTCATGTTGATGATCAAGGTCAGCTATCCGACGCGCGAGGAAGAGCGCGCCGTGATGGATCGCATGACCTCGCAAGTGCAGGCCACGGTCTCGCCGCGCACCACCCCGGAACGGCTGCTCGAGGCGCGGCGCGTGGTACGGGACGTGTACGTGGACGATCTGGTCAAGGACTACATCGTCGATGTCGTGTTCGCGACGCGGCACCCGGAGCAGAAGGGCATGAAGGAGCTCGCGCCGCTGATCGAGTACGGCGCGAGCCCCCGCGCCAGCATCGCCTTGAACCTCGCGGCGCGGGCCCACGCCTTCCTGCGACACCGCGGCTACGTGACGCCCGAAGACGTGAAGGCGGTCGGCCCAGACGTGCTGCGGCACCGCGTGGTGCTGTCCTACGAGGCAGAAGCCGAAGAGGTGTCCGCCGAGGACATCGTGCGCCGCGTGTTCGAGGTCGTCGAAGTCCCCTGAAAGAGACCGAGAAGTGATCCCGAGAGAGCTTCTGAAGGCGCTCCGCCGGATCGAGATTACGACCAACCGGCTGGCAACCGAGCAACTCTCGGGTAACTACACGTCCGTCTTCAAGGGCCAGGGGCTCGCGTTCCGCGAGGTGCGCGAGTACCAACCCGGCGACGACGTGCGCACGATCGACTGGAACGTCAGCGCGCGCATGAACTCCACCTACGTGAAGGTGTTCGTGGAGGAGCGCGAGATGACGATGATGCTGGTCGTCGATCTCAGCCGGAGTCAGCAGTTCGGGACCAGGACCCATACCAAGGCGCGGCTGGCGGCCGAGGTCGCGGCGCTGTGCGCCTTCAGCGCGATCCGCCACAACGACCGTGTCGGGTTGATCCTCGCGACGGACCAGGTCGAGCAGATCGTGCCGCCGATGAAGGGCCAGAAGCACGTGATGCGCGTGGTGCGCGAGATCCTCGGGGCCGAACCGGAGCGCCCCGGCACGGATCTGAAGGTGGCGCTCGAGACGCTGTACCGCGTGGCGCGGCGGCGCAGCGTCGCCTTCGTGCTCAGTGATTTTTTCGCGAGCGGCTACGAACGCGCGCTGTCTCTCGCGGCGGCGCGCCACGACGTGATCCCCGTGATGCTGGTGGATCCGCGCGACGACGAGCTGCCCGACGTGGGGCTTGCCGCGTTCGAAGATCTCGAGACCGGCGAATCGGTGATGGTGGATACGTCGAGCGCCTACGTGCGCAAGCACTACCAGCGCAAGATGCAGAACCAGCGCGAGGCCCAGCTCAAGCTGTTCAAGAAGCTCGGGCTCGACCACGCCCTCGTGCGCACGGACAAGCCCTACATCGGACCGCTGCGCGATCTGTTCGCGCGACGCGCGCGGAGGCTGCGTCGATGAACACTCGGCTCGGCCTCGGCGCGCTCGTGTGGCTTTCGGCCTCCCCTGCGCTCGCGCAGGCGCCGAGCGCCACGCCAGAGCCGGCAGTCTCCGCGCC
>JALYWZ010000689.1 GCA_030852505.1 Myxococcota bacterium
AAGAAACAGAATCGCAGAACCTCGGAGGTGGTGGGTGCGCTCATTCTGGCTCCGGGCTGTGAGTGCGATTGTACACGATCGGCCGTGCGCGTCAGTTTCTCACTTTGCGCTTGACAGAGATTTGAGCCTGCATTCGTCGCTCTTCGTCGCTCAGCCAATTCATGGTCTGCACGCGCGCTTTACGCCGATTCTCGGAGCGATCGCGTAAGACGACACCTGCGGAGCCATTCGTGGCTGCGATCGCGCGCTGGCGCTCGAACGCGGAGCCTCAAAATCGCAGGTGTAGATTGCGTCGCATGAATGCTATCGATTCGGTAGGTCCAGTCTCGTTCCCCACTGAGCTTTCCGACGGCGAGTTGCTCGCCGCGACGCGACGGCTCATCGGGCGCTCGAACCAGCTCCTGGCGAGCTTGCTCGCGCACCTCGGTGAGGTCGAAGCCCGCGGCATCCACCGCACCCGCGCCTGCGCGAGCCTCTACACCTATTGCATCTACGAGCTTCGGCTCTCCGAAGACGAAGCCTTCCGGCGCGTCTCCGCCGCGCGACTCGTGCGCCGATTCCCTGCTCTGCTGGACGCGGTCGCCGCCGGCGAGCTCCATCTCACGGGCCTGCTGATGCTCGGCCCGCACCTGACCGCCGAGAACCTGGCTGAAGTCCTGCTTCGTGCCAAGCACCGGACCAAGAAGGAAATCGCTCGCCTCGTCCGGCAGCTCGATCCGCTGCCGCATATTCCGCCCCGCATCGAGCCGCTCGGCCCCGAGCCTTCGCAGCTCGTGCCTCCTTCGCCGACCTGGGATCAGTTCGCGAGCTCGCTGAACCCCGTTCGCGAGCTGCAGCCGGGCGAGCGCCCGCGCGACTGGACGGAGCCGGTGGACGAAACGGAGAGTGCGCCAGCGAACGACGCGAACGACGCGAACGACGCAGCAGTGGACCCGATCGCGCCGGCGCGGTTCGAGCCTGAGCGGTACCGAGTACAGTTCGAGGCGGGCGACGAGTACGTGCAACTCGTCGAGAGAGCGAAGGCGCTGCTCTCTCATGCTCCCAACGCCGGCCTCGCGGAGCTGCATCTGCGCGCGATGCGCTCTCTGGTTGCCGAGCTCGAGCGCGAGAAGTACGCCGTCACGGACCGACCGCGCTCGGCCGCTGCCGATAGGAACACCGAGCTGACGCCCGAAGCTCCGCGCCAGCGCGGAAGACACGTTCCCGCCGCAATCCGCCGCACCGTCTTCGAGCGCGACACCGGGCGCTGCACTTAAGGGCTGAAACGGGAGAACGCTGTCGTGAGACCGCGTGGCTCGAGCTGCATCACCTGAAAGCGTTCGCCCTCGGCGGCGAGCATCGCCTCGAAAACGTCACTCTGCGCTGCCGCGCCCACAACGCGCTCGCAGCCGAAGAAGACTTCGGAAGTGATTTCGTTGCCCGCGCGCGCGAATCGCGCCCGCACGAGGCGTGGGCCGTTCACGTCCCAGACGATGCGGGGCGGCCACGCACACCCGAGTAGCGCGCGCGATCGCAGATCCCTGTACTTGGCGCCCGAAGGGGATCAGCGCGCCCGAAGGGATTCGCCGCAGGAGCGAGTCCCGAAGGGGCGAACGGACACGCTAAATTCGTTCGGGCGCATGAGACCCGAAGGGGATAAGCGCGCCCGAAGGGATTCGAACCCCTGACCAGTGGATTAGAAATCCACCGCTCTATCCAGCTGAGCTACGGGCGCTTGAGGCGCGGAAGCTACTCGGGTTCCGGAGTTGGTGCCAGGGGTGGGCGATCGCGGCGAAAATTCAGCGGATCTGCGTGAAGGGCTCGGCTCCGCGCGTGCGGGTTCGCGGAGCCGTGGCGATGGTTCGATCACGCGCTCGCGTGCTGAGGTCATCTTTTTTCGGCGCGTAGTTTTGCGCTGAGCCTCGACGTATACGGGACGCGCCGGCCTGGGTTTGCTCGAGGTCTCGCGCTAGGCTGCGCGCGGGTATGAGAGCTGCGGCGATCCTGGGTTGTGTGAGCATCGCTGTGCTCGTTGCGAACGGCTGCGGTGGAGAATCGTCGAGCACGGGCCACGATGGACCGGCGGACGCCGGCGAAGCTGGAGCACGAGCACACGAGAGAGCGGGAGCCGGCGGCGAATCGAACGAGGTCGGCGGAGCGTCGGCGGCGAGCGGTGGCGTTGCGACGGGCGGCGTTGCGACGGGCGGCGTTGCGACGGGTGGCATGCCGCCGCTTTCCATCCCGCTCCCGGAGGGTTGTGAGCGCGAGAACGAGTTTGCCGACAGTACGGCGTGCAATCTCGGGCTGACTTGTGACGAGCAATACGTGTCCGTGTCCTGCGCGGGTCTGGGCAGCGGCGTCTACGAGTGCGGTTGCCAGGGGCGGAGCTCCGAGAAGTACAGCGTGGAAGCCGAGAGCAGCTCTTCGGCGTGCGCGGCGTCGATGGTCGTGTGCGTGAAGGGGGACGCGGCGTTCGAGGACCAAGGCTGCTCGGAAATGGAGACGAAGTCCGAGAACCACTGCGAGAGCGTCGTGACCTGCAGCGGCGAGGTGCGGTTGCTCGAGAGCGCGGTCGCGGTGCATGTGGTCCATAGCGTGTCCTGCCGGGGCGATCAGCTCGAGGGTCCGTATTGTGATTGTCGCGACGACGGCATCTTGGACGAGCGGTTCTGGAACGTGGATCTCGAAGAAGGCTGCGGTTTTGCGCAGGCCTACTGTCGCTCGAAGAAGCACGAGCCGGTCGGAACCGCCACTTGTGTGCCCGAGTCGTCGAGCACGTCGCCCGGCTCCTGCCAGCGGCAGTTTGCTTGTGGGCAGCCCATGGAGCTCGACGACGGGTCCACGGTTTCGCGTTACTCGTCGCTGACGGCGGACTGCGCGGACCTGAGCGAAGGCGGTGTGAGCTGCAGCTGCTACGACGACGTGGGCACGGGCTTTCTGTTCGACATCGAAGGCGTCGAGGCCACGAACGATACGTGTATCGCTGCGGGCGATGTGTGCGCGCACCAAGAGGAGCTCGAGCTGGCGGATGCGGTGGACTGCCAGATCGCGAACCAGTCGACGTCCGGAGACCAGTGCAACGCGGGGTTGGAGTGTATGCAGCACGGATCGATCGGCGAGCTCACGGTGGACATTCGCGGATCGATCCGGGTCGCGTGCTCCCAGGGCGACGGGTCGTTGTGGGGTTGCGTGTGCAGCGCCGGGCATAACGAGGCGACGCTCGATGTCGAGGCGGAAGATGGCTGGGCCGCTTGCGAGGCGGCGATCGAGGCTTGTCCGGGCAGCGTGGAGCTGGATCCCGCGGGTGAGTTGTGAGTCAATCGATGAGAATCATTCATGTTTTGCGTTGTTTGGGCGTGGGTCTGGTCGCGGCCGCGGCGTGCGGCGGCGAGTCATCGCGGTCCGGGGACGAGCCGAGCGGGGAGGCGGGCGCCGCACCGACCGAGGCTGAAGGCGGTGCAGCCGGAAGCTCCTCCGGAACGGCAGCCGGCGATTCATCGGGCGCGGGCGAAGGTGGCGCGACGGCCAGCGGCGGGAACACTGCGAGCGGCGGGAAGGCGACCGGAGGCGCTGCGACGGGCGGCG
>JALYWZ010000690.1 GCA_030852505.1 Myxococcota bacterium
CCCTTGCTGGAGTCGAGCTTCGTGGTCTTTTCCAGCGAGCTCAACATCCGCTTCAGCATCATCGCCTCGAACTGCTTGGCCGCTTGCTGGAGCCGTTCGGCTTGCTGCGGTTGCTGCTTTGCGGCGGGCGCTTCGAGCTCCGGCGCGGCGGCGAGACTCACCTTCATTGGACCACCACCTCGGCGCTCAGCGCGCCGGCGGCCTTCAAGGCCTGCAAGATGCTCGCGAGCTCGCGCGGCGTGACGCCGAACGTGGACAGCGCTTGAGCGACGTCCGCGAGCGACGCGGCGCCCTTCAGGTAGGTGAGCGCGGGGGCCGGCGTCTTTTCGGCCACGTCCACCTCGGTCTTCTTCGTCACCTCGGTCTTGCCACCCGACAGCGGACCGGGCTGCGAGACCTCGCTGGTCTCCTTGATCGAGATGGTGATCCCGCCCTGGGCGATGGCTACCGGTGACAATCGAACGTCACCACCTGCGACGATCGTGCCAGTCCGTTCGTTGACGACGATGCGGGCCGACTGGACCGGGGTCATCTCGAGCTCGTTCAGCTTCGCGACCAGCTCCACCGGGCGGTCGCGGTACGACGCCGGGGAGAAGACCTCGATCGAGCCGGCATCGAGCGCCCGGGCTGCGCCGCGGCCCAGGGATTGATTCACGGCTTCGGCGACGCGCTGCGCGTTCTGAAAATCCGGCGCGCGCAGCACCAGCGTCACCTTGTTGCCCATCACGAACTGAGTCGGGATCTCGCGCTCGACGAGCGCGCCGTTCGGGATGCGCGCGGTGGTGGTGTGGTTCTCGGTGACCGAGCCACCGGAGCCGCCGGCCGACATGCCGCCGAGGATCAGCGGGCCCTGCCCCACTGCGTAGGTCTTGCGATCGGCGCCGCGCAGCGGCGTCTGCAGGAGCACGCCGCCCTGCAGCGAGCGCGCGTTGCCCATGGACGAAACGGTGATGTCGAGCTTCGAGCCCGAGCGGTAAAACGGCGGGATGGTCGCGGTCACGACCACCGCGGCGACGTTGCGCAGGCGGACCTGCTTGTTGTCGACCTGCACGCCCAGGCGGCGCAACAGCGAACGCAGCGACTGCGCGGCGAACGGCGCCGAGGCGTCGTCGCCCGTGCCGTTCAGGCCGGTGACCACGCCGTAGCCGACGAGCTGGTTGTCGCGGGCGCCGAGCACGTCGCACATATCGCGCAGTCGCTCGGCCCGCGCCGTGCGCGGAGCGAGCGCCACGAAGCAAACCAATAGCGACAGCGCGAGCTTGAGGACCAGGGCAGAGGTGCGGGACGACATGGTTCTTGGTGACGGATCAGAAGGGGTTGACGGCGTCGAGGATCTTGGTGAGCCAGCCGCGCTCGACTTGGTCGTCGATGTCACCGCGGCCGGTGAACTCGACCCGCGCGTCGGCGATCAGCGACGAGTCGATCGAGTTGTTGCCCTCGATATCGGAAGGACGAATCACGCCGGAGATGTAGAGGTGGTACTCTTCGTGGTTGATCATCACGACCTTGGTGCCCTCGACGAACAGGTCGCCGTTCGGCATCTCCCCCTTCACCTGGACGCCGATCAGGCCGCGCAGCTTGCCCGCGCGCGAGGTCTGGCCGTCACCGGCGAAGTCCGAGGTCGCCGCGAGCGACACGAGCTTCTCCGGATCGATGTTCGGGTAGGCTTTCTTGATCGCGGGTACCAGACCGAGCAGCGAGCTCACGCCCGCTTCCCGATTGGTCTCCTTGCTGAGCTTGGTGCTGGCGCCGCCCTGGGCGTCGGCCTGCTCGTTGATGCGGATCTGCACGATGTCGCCGACGCGCAGCGCGCGCGTGTCTTCGAGGTAGCCGGCCTGGCCCTCGTTGTAGATCGAGCCGACGGCCGGGCGGGCGTCCTTCGAGGTCGCGGCGTAGGCGCCGGGCTCGTACTTGCGCTGGCGGGGCGTGAACGGCGCGATGTGCGAGGGGCCGCAGGCGAGCGACAGCGACGACAGCAGAGTCGTCACGAGCAGTGTGCGGCCGAGGCCGAGGCAAAGCTTTTTCACTCGGACACCACCCGCGCGCTGTTCCTCGACTCGATGCGAGCCTTCAAGACCTTCCTGGTCTTCACGATCTGGAGCAGCACCACGTCGTCGATGTCCGCGTCTTCCATGGCCACGGCGATGGCGCCGATCCGGGTCGGGCCGCGCTCGATGTAGGCGGTGAGCTCGGCGCCGCGGTGGATGGCGTAGCTCGCCGCCTCGGCGCCGATCCGCAGGTTGGCCGTCACGGGCACCACCATCGGTGACGCTCCGGGTGTCAGAATCTCGACGCTGATCGTAATTTTGACGGCGCCCTCTCGCTTGGGCAGCTTCGGCACGCGGGCGCGACCGATCTCCGCATCGCGGGCGACGGACAGCGAGCGCGTGGTCGTGAGCTTGTCGAGCTCGACGCCGGCCGGAAGCGCCGCGAGCACCGCGGGCTCCAAGCGCGAGACCACCTCGGCCGGAGCCCAGCGCTCTTTTTGAGCGGGCTCGGCCGCGGCGGGCGCGGCGACCGCGAAAGCCGCCGCCAACAACAACCAGCGCAGCGTCTTCATCTTCATCACCGGATCTGCGTGGCGGCGCGCAACATGTCGTCGGCGGTGGTGATGACCTTCGAGTTGATTTCGTAGGCGCGTTGCGCCGAAATCATGCCGATCATCTCCTCGACGATCTCGACGTTGGCCTGCTCGAGCGAGCCCTGGAGCAGCGCACCGCGGCCGTCCGAGCCGGGGTCGCCGATCTGAGCTTCACCGCTCGCCTGAGTCGCTACCAGCAAGTTGTGGCCAACCGCGCTCAGGCCGGCCGGGTTCACGAAGTTCGCGATCGTGATCTTGCCGAGCTCTACCGGCGCTGACTCGTTGCCCACGGTCGCGCTGACGGTGCCGTCGGAGCCGATGGTGATGCCCGTCGCGCCTTCGGGGATGGTGATCGGCGGATCGAGCGGCAATCCCTCGGAATTGACGAGCTGACCGCTGGCGTCCATCTTGAACGCGCCGTTGCGCGTATACGCCGGATTTCCGTCGTTTTGTTGCACGACGAAGAACCCGTTGCCCTCGATCGAGACGTCGAGTGGGTTATTGGTGTTGAGCAGCGCGCCCTGCTCGAACATCTTCGAGGTGCCGACCACGCGCACGCCGGTGCCGATCTGCAGGCCCGTCGGGTTCATGGTGGTCGCGCCGTTCGGCGCTCCCGGTGTCTTCAGCGTTTGATACAGCAGGTCCTGGAATTCGACCCGCTCCTTCTTGTAGCCAACGGTGTTCGCGTTCGCGATGTTGTTCGAAATGCCCTCGAGTTGCATCTCTTGGGCGCCCATGCCGGTGGCTGCGATGTGAAGTGCTCTGAACATCCGGTTCTCCGGATCGATTCAGTAGCAATGGTGATGCCAAGACCGAGCGGTCAGCCGGAGCTGTCGTCTGCGGTACTCCCACCTGTGCCGCCATCGACCTCGGACACGCCCCCGGCACCTGCACCGCCGTCGGTCGCGCCAGACTCGCCGCCTGCGCCGCCGAACGCTTCGCCGCCTGCGCCGGACTCACCGCCGAGCGACTCACCGCCCGC
>JALYWZ010000691.1 GCA_030852505.1 Myxococcota bacterium
CGCCAGTGCTGCGGCCTACGCGGTGCTCGAGTCGATCCTGGTCCGCGATCTGGCGGACGGAGCCACGGAAGCGACGGCGCCCGAGCCAAGAGCGAGCTCGGCGACCCGTCCTCGAATCAGCGCCGCGTCGAGCAAGCGCGGCAGAGGCCAACGAACCTGAACTTCGTACGGGCCGCCACACCCGACCGATCAGACCCGGAGATCAGCATGCAAACCATCCGCCTAACCTCGACAATCACCCGCTACGTCGCGCTGTCGGCCGCCGTGCTGGCCTTGTCGTGCAAGAAGACCGAGACCGAGTCCGCGCCGGGTGCGTCCGCCGGCGAGAAGGCCAAGCCGGCCGCGGTTTCGATCCTGAACGTCTCGTACGACCCGACGCGCGAGCTCTATGCCGAGCTCAACAGCGCCTTCGTCAAGCACTGGAAGCGTAAATCGGGCCAGGATCTGAGGGTCAAGCAGTCGCACGCCGGAGCCGGCAAGCAAGCGCGCGCCGTGATGGACGGGCTCGAAGCCGACGTGCTGACGCTCGCCATCGCGTACGACATCGATCAGCTGGCGACCAAGGGCAAGCTGTTGCCCGAGAACTGGCAGACGCGCCTGCCGCAAGCCAGCACGCCGTACACGTCCACGATCGTGTTCTTGGTGCGCAAGGGCAACCCCAAGAACATCAAGGACTGGGACGACCTCACGCGCAAGGACGTGAAGGTCGTGACTCCGAACCCGAAGACCTCGGGGGGCGCACGCTACAACTTCCTCGGGGCCTGGGGTTATGCGCTGAAGAAGAAGGGCGCCGACGAGGCAGGTGCCAAGCAGTTCGTGGCCAGCCTGTATGCCAACGTGCCGGTGCTGGACTCGGGGGCGCGTGGCGCGACCACGACCTTCCTCGAGCGCGGGATCGGTGACGTGCTCATCACCTGGGAGAACGAGGCGCTGCTCTCCACGAAGGAGGTCGGCGGCGACAAGGTCGAGATGGTCGCGCCGTCGATCAGCATCCTCGCCGAGCCGCCGGTCGCCGTGGTCGACAAGTACGTCGACAAGCACGGCACGCGCCAGGTCGCCGAGGCCTACCTCGAGTACCTGTACACCCCCGAGGGCCAGGAAATCGCCGCCAAACACCACTACCGGCCGCGCGACCCCGGGGTGAAGGCCAAGTTCCAGAAGGACTTTCCGGAGCTCGAGCTGTTCACGATCGACGAGGTGTTCGGCGGCTGGACGAAGGCGCAGAAAGCGCACTTCGACGACGGGGGGACGTTCGACACCATCTACGCCGAGTCGCAGAAGACCGCCGCCAAGGGCTCCTGAATCGATGAACACGGTTGGGTTCGGGAACACGCTGCTCCGGCGGCGCGGCGTTCTGCCGGGGTTCGGCGCGGGCTTCGGGCTCACGTTGTTCTACGCGGGCCTGCTCGTGCTCTTGCCGCTCGGGGCGCTGATCTTGAAGGCCAGCGCCCTCGGGCCGCGCGACATCTTCCGGCTGGTGACGGATCCGCGCACCCTGCAGGCCTTCCAGTTGACGTTCGGCTCATCAGCCGTCGCAGGCGGCGTCAACGCGCTGTTCGGCCTGCTGCTCGCCTGGGTTCTGGTGCGCTACCAGTTCCCCGGCAAGAGCATCGTCGATGCGCTCGTGGATCTGCCGTTCGCGCTGCCGACGGCCGTCGCCGGGATCAGCCTGACCAGCATTTACGCCGAGAACGGCTCGCTCGGCGCGCTGCTCGGCAAGCTCGGCGTGAAGGTGGCGTTCACGCCGCTCGGCGTGACCATGGCCCTGATTTTCGTGGGCATCCCGTTCGTCGTGCGCACGGTGCAGCCGGTGCTCGAGGATCTGGATCGCGACGTGGAAGAGGCGGCAGCGGTGCTCGGCGCCACGCGACTCCAGACCTTCGCGCGCGTGATCCTGCCGGCGCTGTTTCCCGCGCTGCTCACCGGCTTCGCGCTGGCATTCGCGCGCGCGCTCGGCGAGTACGGCTCGGTGGTCTTCATCTCCGGCAACATGCCGTACAAGACCGAGATCGTGCCGCTGTTGATCGTGACGCGGCTCGAGCAATACGACTACGCCGGGGCGACGGCGCTGGCCTGTGTGATGTTGCTGTTCTCGTTTTTGATCCTGTTGGCCGTGAACCTGTTGCAGCGCTGGTCGCGGCGCGGAGCCCCGGCATGAGCGGCGTCGTGGGAGGGCTCGGTCGCAGATCCGAGCGCGGCGCCGCCGAGCTCGAGACGCCGCTGGTGCGCGGGCTGTTGATCGCGACGGCGCTGGCGTTTCTGGCCCTGTTCCTGGTCGCGCCGCTGTTCACGGTGTTCAGCGCGGCCTTCAGCAAGGGCGTCGACGTCTACCTCACGGCGCTCACCGAGCCCGAGACGATCGCGGCCATCGAGCTCACGCTGATCACGGCCGGCATCGCCGTGCCGATGAACACGCTCTTCGGCATCGCCGCGGCCTGGGTGCTCTCGAAGTACGATTTCCGCGGCAAGAGCGCGCTGCTCACGTTGATCGATCTGCCGTTCAGCGTCTCTCCGGTGATCTCCGGGCTGATCTTCGTGCTCCTGTTCGGGGCGCAGGGTCTGTTCGCTGCCCAGGTCCAGGAATACGACCTGAAGATCGTCTTCGCGGTGCCCGGGATCGTGCTCGCGACCACCTTCGTGACCTTCCCGCTCGTGGCGCGCGAGGTGCTGGCGGTGATGGAAGCACAGGGCTCGGACGAGGAGGAAGCTGCCCTGACCCTCGGCGCGAGCCTGTGGCAGATCTTCTTCAAGGTGACCCTGCCCAAGATCCGCTGGGGGCTCTTCTACGGCGTGATCTTGTGCAACGCGCGGGCAATGGGTGAGTTCGGCGCCGTGTCCGTGGTGTCCGGCCACATCCGCGGCGAGACGAACACGATGCCGCTACAGGTCGAGATCCTCTACAACGAGTACAACTTCGTGGCGGCCTTCGCCGTGGCGTCGCTGTTGACGCTGCTCGCGTTGCTGACGCTGGGAGTGAAGAAGGCGGCCGAGCTCGCGTCGTCGCTGCGCGAGGCGCGGCGGGTGCGTGAGGCCGAGTCGGAGCCGACGGTGACCGTGATTGAACCGCGTGGAGTGACGTCGTGAGCGTTCGTACAGAAATCGTGAGCAAGCGCTTCGCAGCCCGGGGACCGGCCGCTGTCGACAACGTGACCTTCGAGGCCAAGCCCGGCGCGATCACCACCCTGCTCGGGCCCTCGGGCTCCGGCAAATCGACGCTGCTGCGGCTGATCGCCGGGCTCGAGCGGCCCGACGGCGGGAAGATCCTGATCGACGGCAAGGACATGACGCACGTCTCGCCGCGCGAGCGAAACGTGGGCTTCGTGTTCCAGAGCTACGCGCTGTTCCGGCACATGACCGTGTTCGAGAACGTGGCGTTCGGGATGCGCATCCGAAAGCTAGGCAACGACCGGATCAAGGAGCGCGTGCTCGAGCTCTTGTCGCGCGTGCAGCTCGCGGGCTACGAAGGGCGCTATCCGTCGCAGCTCTCGGGCGGGCAACGGCAGCGCATCGCGCTCGCCCGCGCGCTCGCCACCGACCCGAAGGTGCTGCTGCTCGACGAG
>JALYWZ010000692.1 GCA_030852505.1 Myxococcota bacterium
CCAGGCGATCGTGCACTCGGTCTTGCCGTCGTACGGGTTCGAGACCTTGTACAGCACCTCGGCCACCTCGCTCACCACGCAGAAGCCGTGGGCGAAGCCGATCGGGATGTAGAGCTGATGATGCTGTTCGGCGTCGAGGTACACGCCGTGCCACTTGCCGAACGTCGGCGAATCTGGGCGGATGTCCACGCAGACGTCGAAGATGCGCCCGGTCGCGGCCCTCACGAGCTTGGCTTGCCCGGGGTGCGACTGGTAGTGCAGCCCCCGCAGCGTATCGCGCTTCGAGCTCGAGTGGTTGTCCTGGACGAACCGGACGTCGATGCCCGCGGCAGCATAGCGCTCTTGCTGGTAGGTCTCGATGAAGAAGCCGCGAGGGTCGGTGAACACCCGAGGTTTGATCAGAATCAAGCCGGGAAGGGTCTGTGGGATGAACTCCATGGACTGCTACCGCCGAGCCTCGGCGACTTAGCACGCTCCGGGCGGCCTGGCCGGCCCGCGCTCGATTTGGCGAGCGGTGAAGCCAGAATGGATCAGCAGGTCGTGGGATGGCCTTCCGAACGCGAACGGGCCATCGCCGCTCCGCGGTTGGTGCGGATCGTCGAGTACACATTCTGGGCGAAGGGTCGTGACGTCGACTGACGTACGGGCAAACGCCCCAAAAGCTGATCGTTGACTTGGTGCATGATTCATGGTGTGTGGGCAAGGCGGTTTTGTATTCCGCAAGAACAAGGAGGGAGAGGTTGCCATGGTGACGGATTTGGCAAGGGCTGCGGGCCGAACATTCGTGGGTTGCGTCGCTCTGCTGTGTTCGACTGGTTGTAGCTCATTCGATTCGAACGAACTTGCGGCAGAAGTCGGGGACGAGTCCGCCGGGGAAGTTCGGGAAGCAGTGGTCGTTCCCGAAACAATCGCGGTGAACTGGACGGGAAAGGACGCAATGCAGGCCTACAAGGGCGGTCGTAACGACTTTGAGACGGGCTCTGTCGAAAGTCGCTGGAAAGCCCCGAACAATCCCGATGGTCCGTGGAACAACTGGAGCCCCTTCATCCCGGCTATTTGGACGGCGTTCGAAAT
This sequence comes from Myxococcota bacterium, assembly GCA_030852505.1. Lineage (GTDB taxonomy): Bacteria > Myxococcota_A > Polyangia > Polyangiales > Polyangiaceae > PMG-095. Next base: position 1,075 of record JALYWZ010000692.1, read on the forward strand.
AAGCGCCGCACGCTTCGCCAATAAGGCGCAGCTAGTGGCGGTACACATCCCGCAGAATGCGTTGCTACTAAAAGCACAACTCGACCCGGACGGCTCGTGGACCGAAAGCACCTTCTCGTCGCCGTGGCCCGCGAACGTCGGGACGGTCCACGACATCGCGCTGGTCTCCGATCATCCCAGCAACAACGGCATCTTGTTGGCGATTGCCGCGAGCTCTGGTGTCTGGGCGAGGCGCCGCGACAACGTTCCACCGAGCGCTTCGACTACTCAATGGTCTTCCTGGACGTTGGTTTCGAGCGGCGAGGCAACAGAGATAGCGGGCATCCAGCGCTCGGACGGCGTTCAGGCATTGTTCTGGGTGCGCAGCAGCAGGCTACAGGCCGCAAAGGTGCGGAATACATTTCCCCTGAGCTTCGACGTCGATACGCAATTCGGTGGCACCAAGTCCATCTCCCGAGTGGCCACTGCCAAGACCCGTTCCTGGGTGCCAATCGTCTATGCCGTCCTGACGGACGGCTCGACGATTCAAAGTCACGATGTTGACCGAGCCGGTAGTTCCTGGGTCTCGGAGACCGGCGGGGGCCTGGGAGCTTCCGAAAAAATTGTGAGCCTCGCGGCTAGCAACGCATCGAACGGCCGGGAGCATTTGTTTGCCGTGACGAGCGCAGGCCGAGTCCTGGTCAAGTGGTACCAGAGCGGTCGGGCCTGGGAGCCTTGGGCCGCCTTCTGACGGTTTGAGGGCGTCTCCATCTTCGCAACAGGGGGCGGTCGGTCGACTGCCCCTTCCCATTGGGGTGCTTTTGCTGCGTGGAGTTCTCGAGCGTAGGGCGCTTGACAGGTGGTACTTCGGGATGCGACCTCCACGGCAGACATGGTGAGACGCGCGCGAAACCCGGGCGGTGGCCGGACACCGGGGCCTGTTGCGGCGGCGAAATCCAGGCTGTCTGCATTCGTGGGCTCCCAGTGGCGCTGGCACTCGCGGACCCGATTTCCGCTTCCACTGCCTGAGGCGGAGGCGTGGAGCGAGATCGAGCGCAGCGAGCTGTCATTGCCGACCTCGGAGCAGCCGGAGGTCAGCATCGTGATCCCCGTGTACGGGCAGCTCGCCACGACCTGGTCTTGCCTGCGTTCGCTCGCCGAAACTCCAGCGGGCAAGTCCTTCGAGGTGATCGTCGCCAATGACCGCTCCCCGGATCGCACGAGTGAGATGCTCGCTCGCGTTCGGGGAGTTCGTGTCGTCGAAAATCCGGAAAATCTGGGCTTTCTGCGAACGTGCAACGGCGCGGCCCGGCAGGCGCGCGGTCGCTACCTGTGCCTGCTGAACAACGACACGTTGCTCACTCCGGGGTGGCTTTCGCCGCTACTCGAGAGCTTCGAGCTCTTTCCGCGAGCCGGCCTGGTCGGCGCCAAGCTCTTGTTCGGCGACGGCCGGCTGCAGGAAGCGGGAGCGACGGTGTTCCGCGATGGCACCACCAGCCACTACGGGCGCACGAAAGATCCAGCTCGCCCCGAGTACTCGTTTGCGCGCCGCGTCGACTACTGCTCGGCCGCCTGCGCGGTGCTCCCGAAGTCCATCTGGGACGAGCTCGGCGGCTTCGATGAGCACTACGCCCCCGCGTATTACGAAGACACCGATCTCGCATTTCGCGTGTGGCGCGCTGGCTACGAGGTCATCTACCAGCCGGCGGCCACGGTCGTGCATTTCGAGGGGCTCACTCACGGCAAGGTCAAGGGCAAGGGCCAGGCCAGAACTCCGAGCAAGCACCTGATTGCCAACCGCAAGAAGTTCTTGGAGCGCTGGTCGGAAGGGCTGAGCGAGCACGCGCCGCCTGAGACGCGAAACTTCAGCGCGGCCAATCGAAGGCGCGCGCCGGGACTGCTGCTGCTCTCCGGGGTTCCGATCACGCCGAACGCTGGCAGCGCGCTGGCCGCTCTTGCCGCTGATGCCGCGGGCTTCCAGGTCACCGTGTGGTCGCCCGGGCACGATCCGAGCGCCGCGAAGGATGCGCTCCAGCGTCGCGGCATCGAGGTCCTGTATCCGCCGTACACGCCGCCGGTCTCTGATTTTCTGCGATCCTCCGCGGTCGCGCGCTTCGGCGCGCTGCTCGTCTGGGATCACGAAGATGCGTCGCGGCTGCTCGCTGAAGCGCGGCGCAGTGCCGGGCACTTGAAGGTGTTCAGCTTCGTCTCGCGAGACATGGAGCCGGTTTCCGAAGAAGGCGCCGAGCCGCTGCGCTGCTTCGACGCCGTGCTGACGGACGACGAGTCCCTGCGCGCCGCCCTCGCGCTGCGCCTGCCGCGCACACGCGTGTTCGCGACGAACGATCCCGCGCTCTGGTCCGAGCTCGCCGGGGTCCTCCGCACTCAGCGGTGAGCGGCGCTCAACCTCGACGCGCCGGCTTCTTTTTCAACACTGCGCGCAGCGTCGAGGCCAGCGCCGGGTCGAGCAGCAGGTTGAGCCCGAGGAACGCCCCGGCCAG
>JALYWZ010000693.1 GCA_030852505.1 Myxococcota bacterium
AGACCAACACCGCAATCGCCACGAGCCGCCATGTATTCATACCCACACTCCCGTCCAAACCAGTCCCGAGTATCCACCAGCTCCGGCTACGGACCAAGCGCCGCAGACGTTCCCTCCCGCTCGGGTAGATATCGAGAAAGCCGTGGGAAGAAGGCTCAGCCCATGAACTTTTCGAGCTTTTCGCGGTCCCGCACCGCGCCTTCGGAGGCGCTCTTCGCGAGCAGCGCGTAAGCCGCGAGGAACGCGCTCACCTTGCGCTGGCGCTTCTCGGGTTTGTAGGCGGCCTCCCCGCGTGCGACCTGCCGGGCCTTGCGCCGCTCGAGCTCCGCGGGCTCCACGGCGAGCCGGAGCACGCGCTCCGGGATGTCGATCTCGATGCGATCGCCCTCTTCCACCAGCGCGATCGTGCCGCCCTCTGCGGCCTCGGGCGAGACGTGACCGATCGACAGACCCGAGGTACCACCCGAGAAGCGCCCATCGGTGATCAGCGCACAGGCTTTGCCGAGGCCCTTCGACTTCAAGTAACTCGTCGGGTAGAGCATCTCTTGCATGCCGGGCCCACCGCGTGGTCCCTCGTAGCGGATCACGACCACGTCGCCCGGCTGGATCCGATCACCGAGGATCGCCTCGACCGCGTCGTCCTGGCTCTCGAACACGCGCGCCGGGCCCGTGAACTTCAGCAGCGCGGCATCGACGCCTGCCGTCTTCACGACGGCCCCCGCCTCGGCCAGGTTACCGTAGAGCACGCACAGCCCGCCGTCCTTGCTGTACGCGTGCGCGGCGTCGCGAATACAGCCATTTTCGCGATCCAGATCGAGCGTGTCCCAGGTGCGGCTCTGGCTAAAGGGCGTCTGCGTCGGCACGCCGCCGGGAGCCGCGCGGAAGAAGCCGTGGACCTCGCCGTTCTTCTGCACGTCCCAGTGATCGATCGCCTGCCCCAGCGTCTTCTCGTGCACGGTGGCCGCGTCGCGATGGATCAACCCGGCCCGGTCGAGCTCCGCCAGGATGCCCATCACGCCACCGGCGCGGTGCACGTCCTCGACGTGATACTTCTCCGTGCTTGGTGCGACCTTACACAGCGTCGGCACGCGCCGCGAAAGGCGATCGATGTCCGCCACGGTGTACGGCACGCCGGCCTCTCGCGCGGCTGCGAGCAGGTGCAAGATGGTGTTGGTCGAGCCGCCCATCGCGATATCGAGCGCCATCGCGTTCTCGAAGGCGTCGAAGGTCGCGATCGAACGCGGCAACACCCGCTCGTCACCCTTTTCGTAGTAGCGCCGCACCAGATCGACGATCAGCCGCCCAGCCCGCAAAAATAGCTCTTTTCTGAGAGCATGCGTCGCGAGCGTCGTGCCGTTGCCCGGCAGCGACAGCCCCAGCGCCTCGGTCAGGCAGTTCATGGAATTCGCGGTGAACATCCCGGAGCACGAGCCGCAGGTCGGACAGGCCGAGCGCTCGATGCGCTCCGAGTCCGAGTCGCTCACGCTCGGCGTGGCCGCTGCCACCATCGCGTCGACCAGATCGAGCTTACGTTGCTTGCCCTGGAGCTGCACCTTGCCGGCCTCCATCGGGCCACCGGACACGAAGACGGCGGGGATGTTGAGCCGCATCGCGGCGTTCAACATGCCGGGCGTGATCTTGTCGCAATTGGAGATGCACACCATGCCGTCGGCGCAGTGCGCATTGACCATGGTCTCGACCGAGTCGGAGATGATCTCGCGCGACGGCAGGCTGTAGAGCATGCCGTGATGGCCCATGGCGATGCCGTCATCGACGGCGATCGTGTGAAACTCGCGGGCAATGCCGCCCGCCTTCTCGATCTCTTCCGCGACCATCCGGCCGAGGTCGCGCAGATGGACGTGACCGGGGACGAACTGCGTGAAGGAGTTCACGACCGCGATGATCGGCTTGCCGAAGTCCTCGTCACGAACGCCAGTGGCCCGCCACAGGGCGCGAGCGCCAGCCATGTTGCGTCCATGAGTCGTGGTGCGGGAGCGATATTCGGGCATTTTCTGGGTTCCTCGGGGGGCGCTTTTGACGGAAAGCAGCTTAGCACCCGCCCAGCAGCCCGGGCCCTCGCTCGATTTTCAAGTCTGTGTTGCGGAGGCTCGCTCTGGACGGTCCGCTCTAGAGCACGCATTCCCCGGCGAGGCACAAGCCGAGCAGCCCGCTGCAACTCTCGCCGCAGCGGCCGCAATTCTCCGGATCAGTCCGGGTATTGACGCACTGCCCGTTGCAGCGCGTCTGCCCGGACTTGCAATTGACCTCGCACACGCCCTCCTGGCACTGGGCGCCGGCGGCGCAGGCCTTGCCGCAGGCTCCGCAGTTTGCCGCGTCGGTGCGCACGTCTATGCACTTGCCGTCGCACTCCACTTTCTTCGCCGGGCAAGAGCTCACGCATTTGCCGGCCTGGCACTTGGCGCTTCCGCCGCTCGGCGCCTTGCACGCGACGCCGCACGCCCCGCAATTGTTGGGATCCGTGTCGAGGTCGGCGCAGCTGCCGCCGCAACTCTTGGCCGGGGCCTTGCAGTCTTTCACGCACACGCCCGCGCTGCAGACCTCCTCGCGCGTGCAACCTTTTCCGCAGCCGCCGCAGTGCTGGGCGTTGCGCTGAGTATCCACGCAGAGCTGCCCGCACGCCGTGTACCCGGAATCGCAAGCGTTCGCGCAGCGCGAAGCGGAGCACGAGGCCTGGCCATTGACCGGCGCGCTGCAGGCGCTGCCGCAAGCGCCGCAGTTTTCCGGATCCGAGCGCACGTCCAGGCAGGCACCGCCGCAGTCCATGAAGCCGGTGTTGCAGGCGATCCCGCAGACCCCGGCGCTGCACACCGGGTGCCCGCCGGTCACTCCGGGACACGCAGCCTCGCAAGCTCCGCAGTGATCCGGATTCGACGCGACGTCGACGCAGCTGCCGCCGCAAGCGCGTTGGCCCGCCGGGCAATCCAGGGCGCAGCGGCCGTTGGCGCACAGCTCGCCACTCTCGCAGCGGATGCCGCAGCCGCCGCAGTTGGAGCCGTCGCTCTGGATGTCTACGCAAGCCTCGCCGCACGCCTCGAAGCCAGGGCTACAGGTGAATCCGCACACGCCGTCTTCGCAGGCGGCCTGACCGTGCGCGGGCGCGTCACAACCCAGACCGCATTCCCCGCAGTGCCGGGGAGAGGTCGCGAGATCGACGCAAACGTTCCCGCAGGGCATCTGCCCCACGTCGCATTGCAGCTGCGCCGTTCCGCCATCGCTCGGTTCGACCGGCGGCGCGGCGTCGCCTCCTCCCGCTGCCGTGGGATCGGAGCCTCCCGTAGAGACACCGCCACTCGCAGTCGGCTCCGGGGCTCCCCCTGCCGGCTCGAACGAGCCGTCGCCGCCGTCCGAAGCCGTAGCCGCACCACCGCGGCCCGCAGCACCGGCCGAGGCCGAGCGACCGCCGGAAGTGCCACCCGGGCGGCTGGACGTGGAGCTCGATGACCCTCCGGATGCCGCGTTCGGCGCGCCGGATTCCCCCTGGAGCCCCAGCTCCCACGGTCGCAGGCACTGGTTCAGCTGCGTGTCGCAGAC
>JALYWZ010000694.1 GCA_030852505.1 Myxococcota bacterium
CGATCACCGAGCCGAAGATGATGTTGGCGTCCTCGTGCGCGGCGGCCTGGATCAGCGACGCCGCCTCGTTGACCTCGTGCAGGGTCAGGTCGGGCCCGCCGGTGATGTTGATCAGGATGCCGGTCGCGCCTTCGATCGAGACATCCTCGAGGAGCGGCGAGCTGATCGCCATCTCCGCGGCCTCGCCCGCGCGCTTCTTGCCCGAGCCGATGCCCGTGCCCATGAGGGCGCGGCCCATGCCCGCCATGATCGTGCGGACGTCGGCGAAGTCGACGTTGATGAGGCCCGGGACCGTCATGAGGTCCGAGATGCCCTGCACCGCGTTGAGGAGGACCGAGTCCGCCTTGCGGAAGGCCTCGACCATCGACGTGTTCTGGCCGACGAGCGCCAGGAGACGATTGTTCGGAATGACGATCAGCGTGTCGACCGCGGCGCCGAGGCGCTCGATGCCCTCGACCGCCTGCTTCGCGCGCTTCTTGCCTTCGAAGCCGAACGGCTTGGTGACAACGCCGACCGTGAGCGCGCCGCAGTCACGCGCGATCTGCGCGATCACCGGCGCGGCGCCGGTGCCGGTGCCGCCGCCCATGCCGGCCGTCACGAACACCATGTCGGCGCCCGACACGATGTCCTTCAGGCGATTGACGTCCTCGAGCGCGGCCTTGCGACCCTTGTCGGGGTCGGCGCCGGCGCCCAGGCCGCGGGTCACGTTGGTGCCGATCGCGATCTTTTCGACCGCAGAGTTCGAGCCCAACGCCTGCGCATCCGTGTTGATGCTGATGAACTCGACCCCTTCGAGCCCGAAGTGGATCATCGTGTTGATGGCGTTGCCGCCCGAACCGCCGACGCCCACGACCTTGATGCGGGCCTCGTAGACGCGCGACTCCTCCGCAAACTCGATTGAGAATCCCATGGTCCTGCCTCCCGGCTCGGCCTTTCTTCGCGAGCGCCTCGAGTTCGTCCCGGCGAGGTTGCCTCTCCTCTTGGTGCCGGTTCGGCCTCGGGGGCCCGTTCCTACTGTTCGTCGGTGCTGTGTTGAAGTGTCTAAGCTAAGTGTCGAAGGCGCCGGGTGCTCAGAAAGCGGCCCGGAGCCAGTTCAAGAATCCGCTCTTGCCTTGGGCGGGCGCGGCGCTGTCCTCGACCGCGGCCCGCATCTGCTGCGGCAGGTGGCTGCGCTGCGCGGCGTCCGAGAGCTGGCTCGCGCCGTAGCGCACGAGGCCCACGGCCGTCGCGTACTGCGGCCCTTGCACGAGCTGCACGATGCCCTTCACGCCGATCGGGAAGCCCATGCGCACCGGCATTCCCAGGATCTCCTCGGCGCACTCGGCCATGCCTTCCATCAGCACGGCGCCGCCCGTCAGCACGCAACCCGAGCTCACTTGCTCGAGCAGCCCGGTCTCTTCGATCCGGCGCCGGGCCTCGGCGAAGATCTCTTCCACGCGCGGCTCGATGATGTCGCTCAAAAGCCGGCGCGCGACCCGGCGCGGGGCGTGGCCGCCGACGCCCGGGACCTCGATCTCCTCGTCGTCGGCGATCATGCGGCCCAGGGCGCAGCCGTAGTTGCGCTTCAGGCGCTCGGCCTCGGCCATCGGCGTGCGCAAGCCGGCCGCGACGTCGTTGGTGATGTTGTTTCCACCCGCGGGGATGACGCTGGTGTGGACGATACCGCCGTCGGCGTAGAGCAGCAGATCCGTCGTGCCGCCGCCGATGTCGATCACGGCGACGCCGATCTCCTTCTCGTCGTCCGACAGGACCGCGTCGGCGCTGGCCAGCGGCTCGAGGACGACCTCCGCCACGTGCAGACCGCAGCGCTCGACGCAGCGGACCACGTTCTGGACGCACGACGTGGCCGCGGTGACCAGGTTCACGCGCACCTGGAGGCGCACGCCGCTCATGCCGATCGGGTCGCGGATGCCGTCCTGGTTGTCGACCACGTACTCGCGCGGCAGGGCGTGGAGGATCATCCGATCGGCGTCGACCGGGATCGCGCGCGCGCCCTCGAGCACGCGGTCGAGGTCCGCCCGGGTCACCTCACGCCCGGCGATCGCGCAGACGCCGTCGGAGCTGTGGGCCCGGATATGGCTACCGGCGACACCGGCGTAGACCGTGGAAATCTCGACGCCGGCCATCGTCTGGGCGGCCTCGATCGCCTCGCGGATCGAGCGCACCGTCCATTCAATGTTGCTCACCACCCCCTTGCGGAGGCCTCGGCACGGCACGTTGCCGACTCCCAGGATGGTGATGCCGTCCGCATCGACTTCGCCGACCACGGCCGAAACCTTGGTGGTGCCGAGGTCGAGCCCGACGACGATCTCGCTTCCTGATTCAGGGGTTCTCATGGCTCACCATCACTGCCGGATCTTTGGATTTCGCGCCGAAAACTCGGCTCGAGGCCCGACGCACGCTGCCATGCGCCCTTCGGGGTGGCCAAGTTCCAGAGAGCAAAATCGAGGGTTTGCACATCCGTCGAAGATCTTGGCGAGGACAGATCATCGTCATCGCATCCTCACCACCACGCGCTCGGGGTGAGCGGTGTTGTCCGCGAACACGATCCCGGGCAAGCGCCCGGCGGCGCGTGACTCGGTGACCACGCGCTCCGCCATCAACAGCCGCTGCCGGAGCGAGTCCGAGCCGAGGCTCAGGCTGATGCCCTCGCTACCGATCACCAGGCGAACGCTGCCCCCTGGGTCCAGATGGACCTCCTGAGCCGGGTAGGTCCGCTCGAGCTTGAGACGGCGATACTGCCGGAGCACCTCGAGCGCGCGGGTCAGGCGCTCGAGCTCGCGACCGCGATCGCGCGCCAACCCCGTCGGTGAAATCCCCGTCACGACGGGCAGATCGACCGGATCTTCGGCCGAAAGCGGCTTGAACGGCTCGCCGTCGCTGCTGACGACGTACAGCGTGTCCTGGATCTGGGCGAGCGCCACGGCCTCGCGTTCACCGAGCTCGATCTTGAGGGTGCTGGGCAGCTCGCGGACCACGCGCGCGCTCTTCACCCACGGATCTTGCAGCAGCCGCTGTTCGACCAGCTGCGTGTCCAGCCCGAACAGGTTCGTGCCCGGAGTCACGCCGCCCAGGCGCTGCGCCTGCTCGGGACCGATGCGCTTGCCTCCCCGGACGTCGATCTTCTCCAGGGCAAAGCGCGAGGAGGTGACGGCATAACGGTGGGCGCTCATCGCCACGGCGGCGGCGACGCCCAACACGATCGCGAGGCCAGCGAGGAACCGAACGGCCGTGAACAGGCGACCGCGAGGGGCGCGCGGCCGGGCCTGGACCCGGCTCGATTCCGCGACGAGGCTCGGCACCGGGCTCTCGCCGTCGATGAACGACTCGTCGGGGGCGACCACGGCCGCGCCGTGAACCAGGCGATTGCGCTTCATTCGACCGCGCCCCCGGGCCGGCTGCGCGCGCCGATTTCGAGCGCGACCTGCGGCAAAATCCGGTTGATATCGCCGGCTCCGAGCGCGATCACCACGTCCCCGGGGCGGGCCGCGCGGGCGAGCTCGGCTGCGAGCACGGTGCGATCGGCGATGTGGCGCACGC
>JALYWZ010000135.1 GCA_030852505.1 Myxococcota bacterium
GTGGAACACTCGGCGGTGGCGGCGTCGGCGGAGGAAGCGGCGGCGCGACGGGCTTCACGATCACGAGCCCGGATCACATGGACGGAGCGAAGTTCGCGGATGTCTATACCTGCGCTGCCACCGGAGACCTCGCTAAAGCCCTGCTTCCGGAGCTCAACTGGACGGACGGCCCGGCGGGAACGAAGAGCTACGCGATCACGTTCATCGACCGAACCTTGACGCCCGATACGAACGCCTACCACTGGGCGATCTGGAACATCCCGACCACGGTCAAGCAGCTCCCGGAGGGCTTCAAGGACGCCGGAACAATTGGCGCCAAGGCGAGCAGTGACTTCCTCGGTCCTTGTCCCGGCCTCGGCAAGGGCGGCACCGACAACTACGACTTCACGATCTACGCGCTCAAGTCCGAAATGACTACGGTGTCGGGCACGCGCACCGCGGCCGTCAAGGCTGCCGAGCCAATCTTCAAGGCAGATGCGCTGGCGACGGCCAAGTTGACCGGCACCTCGGACGCGAGCCCCTGATAGCGCTTTCTCGAGGGTTCACTGGACCATAGCGAAAGGCAGAGCCTCGCCCATCTCGCCGATTTCGTCGCCCACGGCTGCCTCTGCAGCTCCGATCCCGAGTTGACCCGAAGTGTTGCGTCCCCAGCACTTGATGCGCCTATCCTCGAGCAATGCACAGGTATGATAACCGCTCGTAGCGACTGACCGAGCCCTCACACCCTGACCTAGTTTTATGGCCGGAAGCGAGGCCCCCTGCTCGTCCTCGGAACCGCCGAGGGAGCGCCTTTCCGGATCTGGCGAAGTGAGCTCAGGTTGACCGAGCGAACCTTCGTGAAGGTCGGAACCCCAGCACCGGACCTGACCGTTCGTCAGAGAGAAGCAGGTTACACCACCCCCCGTGGCCACGAATCGCGCCGGGCCACCGGGATCTGAAGGTGCCAAGTCGATCTGCACGAGATTGAGCTCCAACAGTGCGAGTTGGCCGTTGAAGTTCGCTCCCCAGCAGTAGACTGACGTACCTGCGCGCACGCATGCTACGTCCAGACCAACGGCCAGTTGGTCAATTCGTGTCTCAGTGACGGCTGAACGCTCGACGAGCTCGGCGACGTCGGACACCCCACCGGCGGAAGGTGCCAGACAGAATAGTTCATCGCTGTCGTCAACGCCGCAGAGCCAACTCGAGCCGCAAGCGATACTGCGGATACCCGTAAATCCAGGAAATTTTTTTACCAAACCGTCGGGGTTGGAGCGCTCGTGGACACCCCACATCTTCACCGTTTGGTCGCTCATCAAGGCTGCAGACCAAGTTCCTCCCGCACAAATCTGCGTCACCGTCGACCCCAATTCGACGACTCCGGGACGAGCTCGAGAGCTGCCGGCGGCGTCCGGCCCCAGTTGCTTACTCGTATTGTCCCCCCAACACTGCACAGCCTCGTCCTTAAGCACGCACGTGTGTCGCGCTCCTGCGGCGACTTCGGTCACGCCCGTGAGAATGGTCGGCAGGTTCTTCCCGAGGTCGGCTGGGTCATCACCGATAGCCGAGTCCGGATAGGGGCCGATCTGCCCGTACTTGTTGTCTCCCCAGCACTTGAGCGCGCCGTTCTGAAATAACGCGCAGGTGTGGTCGCCACCAAGAGCCAGGGAAAGGGGCTCGGCTGTACACCGATCCGTGCACTCGTCGTCATTGGTGGCGTTCGCGTCATCGCAGGTCTCGCGGCCCGCCCACACGAAGCCGTCGCCGCACTCGGCAGTTTTGCATGTCGAGGGGCATGCGTCGTCGTCGTCGGAGTTCCCGTCGTCGCACTCCTCGGCCCCAACAATCACCCCATCGCCGCAGACCACCGCTTCGCAGGTGTTGAGGCACGAGTCCGTCTCATCATCATTCCCGTCGTCGCACTGCTCTTCCCCTTCGACGACTGCGTTTCCGCATTCGGCGGCCACGCAGTCCGAGGTGCAGCCGTCGCGGTTGTCGTCGTTGCCGTCGTCGCATTCTTCGCCGGGCGAGACGATGCCGTCGCCGCACGACGGCAGCTGGCATGCGCTGGTGCAGCTGTCGTCGTCGTCGGTGTTGCCGTCGTCGCAGACCTCTCCCTCTTGTGGAACGCCGTCGCCGCAACTCGCTGCGACACATTTTCCACCTGCGCACCTCCCGGCACACTCCTCTTCCTCCGAGGTGACGAGATCGGGCCCACAGGTCACACGCGTCTGAGCTCGGCAGAACGAGCTCCCTGCCGCCAGGCGCTCGCACCCCGGAACAATCGGGGCGCAGCGCACCAGGCTCGTGTCGCAGCGGGAGCCGCGGATGCAGCTCTCGAGCTGCGTCCACTCGCCGTCAACGCATTCCAGGATGCTGCCGCTGCCCGTGGCGTTGCAAACACGCGCTCCATCCTCATCGCACGGCGCGCCAACGCTGGTCCCGGTTGGCGCCGGTGCGCTTTCGCCCTGCGAGGAGGAGGGCGTTCCACCGCTCCCTGCGTCACCTCGCCCAGCAGTCGCTATCGGTGCGATCGGTGCGCCGCCCTCTCCGGCTTCCGGCTTGGCAGCGTCGATGCTGCCCGTGGTGCAGGTCTTCTTCTCGAGACACTCTGACGCGGAGCTACAGCCAAGGAAAGCCACGGTCACGGCGACGAACGAACTTCTGATCCACATCGGTCAGCCTCTTCAATCACTTTGTCGGGAGCCGAGCCCCTATCGGCCGCCCGTGCTTCCGGTTGCTAGACGGACACACGCAGCGCCGCAAGACCCCCGGCTGGATCGCGGTTCCCCCGCGGGTCCGGCCGGATCGAGAGGCCGGACTCAAGAGCCCGGCTCAGCGGGCGTCACACCGCGACTTTGCCGCTCCAGTTTCCGTCCCAGCGGCGGTGTAAGTCGTCGAGGAAGGCGCTCCAGGTGCGCGGTAGGCGGGAGCTCGCGAAGGGCTCGGGGCGCATGGGGCGCTCGGAGCTCCAGAGCACGTCGAACTGGGCGCGCTCGCCGATGCGCCCGATGCGCATGGTCTTCCAGGTGTATTGGTTCTCCGGGTCGATGCGCACGTGGCCTTGCGGCGCGTCGAAGGATTGACCGCGCAGGGCTCGACGCACGGCTGGAGCTTCATCGCTGCCGGCGGTCTCGACGGCTTGGCCCCACATTTTCACGCCGAAATAGGCGGCTTCCATCGGATCGGCGAGGACGCGGTGCGAGCCGTAGCGCGCGCGGAAGCGGCTGATGAACGAATGGTTCTCGGGGCGTTCGAGGCTCTGAAAGTAATTCCAGGCCGCGTAGTCGCCAGCGTTCTGACCGCGCGGCAGGCTCAAGAGCTCGATCTCGCCGAGCGAGAAGTAGATGGTCGGTACGACCTGCGGCGTGACGCCGGCTGCCCGGAGAGCGCGCGAGTAGCCAAGGCCGGGCTGACCGCCGACGGTGTTCAAGATCAGATCCGGCTGCGCTTGCTGGATGCGCTGCACCGTGCGCTCGCTGTCCACGGCGTCGCCGGTCAAATACTCGTCGCCCACTACCTCACCGCCGAGCGCTGCGACCTCGTCGCGGATCAGGGCATGAACCGCCCACGAGAACACCGAATCGTAGCCGACCAGGAAGAACCTCCGGTGACGCAAGAAGCCGAATGCCCAGCGCACGGCGGGCAAGATCTGCTGGTTGGGAGCGGCGCCGGTGTAGACGATGTTCGGCGATTGCTCCATGCCCTCGAACTGCATTGGGTAGACGAGCAGTCGGTCGTTCTGCTCGACGACGTCTCGCACTGCTCTGCGGCTCGCGGAGGTCCAGCAGCCGAACAGCGTTTGAATGCCTTGCTCGCGGATCAGGCGCTCGGCGGAGGCGGCGAACACGCGCTCGTTCGATCGCCCGTCCACGACCACGGCCCGCACGGGATGTCCGTCGATGCCGCCGCACTCGTTCAGCTCTTCGATAGCGAGCAGCGTCGCGTCGATCACGGGCATCTCGCTTTCGCCGGTCATGCCCGTCAGGGAGTGCAGAATGCCGACGGTGATCGGCGTCAGCGAGCGGCGCGAGGACGGGGGCGCGTCGTGCGCGTCGCCCTCGATCGAGACGCGCGGCAGGAACTTGTAGCCGCGACGCGAGACCGTCGCGAGGTAACGCGGCGAGCGGGCGTCGTCCCCGAGCGCCAGACGGAGCTCGGAAATGTAGCTGCGTAGCAGCTCGGCGCCGACGGAGACGTTGGCCCAGACGTTACCGAGCAGCTCCTCTTTGGTGACGAGGCGCTGCGCGTGCCGAGCGAGGTAGACCAGCACCGCGAAGGTCTTCGGCCGGATGGCTACGGGCTGTGGGCCGTTCCAGAGCTCTTGGTTCTGAACGTCGAGGCGAAACGGCGGGAAGAGAAGGATGTCGGAGGGCATGGCCGCGATCCCCCCTCTTGCACATGAGTCCGACGACGACCGAGCGCAAGCGCCGGAGCAGAGCGAGGAGTGGACTTGCCAAAATGCCACTCCTCGCTTCACTCTCGGGTATTACGAGTTCACGGCCTGGGCATCACGCGAACACGCTTCGGAAACCTCGAGCTGTCATTCGCCCGGCTCTCCCGGCAGCGGACCGAAATCGGGCGGCGGAACGCGGTGGTGCGTGGCTGCTTCGTAGGCCGAGGCGACGCGCAGCACCACGGGCTCGTCACCCGGACCTGCCCAGAACATCATGCTGATCGGCAGCGGCGTCGGCAGCTTCGACTCGACCTTGCCCGCGACCTGGACGTAGCTCTTCGTGTCGTCGCTCAGCTGGTATTCGGCTTCGTAAACCACGTCGTTGTAGCCCGCCGGGACGATCACCTCGGGCACGCCCAAAAGATCCGTGATCGACGGACCATTCGGGCGGACGTTGTCGGTCACCGGATCGCGCGCATACTCGTTGCGCTCGACGGGCGCGGGGATGTTCGGGATCACCAGCACGTCGAGGTGGTTCTCGTACATCACCTTGCTCACGATCATGCGCGCCACGCTGACCATTTTCAGCCGATCGATGCCCTGGGTAGCCGCGACGTTCCGAGTGTTGGCGCTGGCCACGTTCTCGGAGCCGGCGCGCAGCGTGTCGGCGAAGAAGGTCGCGTTGTCCACGAAGCTCTGCCAATCCGAGACGGTCTCGTCGCCGCGCTCGAGCAGGTACTTGTCCATCAGGAACGGCGTCTTCAGCGAGTTGTCGAGGCCACCGCCGGTGAGCCGGCGCAGGTTGATCTTCTCGGAGAGGGGCGCCTGGCGGAGCGAGAGCTTGACGAGGTAATCTTTGCTCGTCACGTCGTAGTCCGGCACGGCAAACTCGAGCTCGTCCCCGACCTTCTGAGCGAAGTACTCGGGCGCCGTGACGGGTAGGATCTCCGAGAACGCGTCCTGGAACGTGTATTCCATGTTCGGAATCGACGGATCGTCGCCGTAGGCGGGGTCCGAAGACTCGAGCAGCTCCGCGTCCAGCCGTTGGCCGAGCACGCTCTTGATTTGTTCGTCGATCAGGTCGCTGATGGCGATGTTGTTCGGGTTCGGCTTGATCATGAACTCGCGCACGACGCCGATGCGCATGCCCGAGAGCAGCTTCGGCTTCGCCTTCAGATCCGAGTCGCCGACCACGAAGCTCGCGTACGGCTCGCTCGGCACGAACGGCTTCGGCAGAGCCGTGAACACGTCGTCCGTGTCGAAGTAGCCCTCCTCCGGATCCTTCATCGCGTCGAGCACCAGCGCGGCGTCGCCGAGCGTGCGACACAGCACGCCGGGCCGGTGGTTCGCGTACTGCGCCGTCCAGCCTTTGGACGAAGAGATGATGCCCTTGGTCGTGACGAGGCTTGCCACGGCGTTGGGGTTGGCCGGGATGCGACACGAGCCGCCCGTGGTCTCACAGATCCCGCACGTCACGAGGTTCGCCGCCACGGAAGCGCCGGCGCCGCCGCTCGAGAAGCCCGGAGACCGCTCCGTGTCGTACGGAGTACAGGCCGCCCCGCCCCAGGTCGCGCGCGCGTTGTCGGTGGACGGCGGGAAGTGCAGGTCCGCCGTCGAGGGCCCGCTGTTGCTGGTATTGCCCACCTGCGAAGCCACCGATTTGCCGAATATGATCGCGCCCTTGTCGCGCAATCTCGAGACCAGCGTCGAGTCCTCCGGCGGCGCGTCCATGGCGAACGCCACGTCGTTGCCGCCCGTCGAGCGCATGTCCTTCGCGTCGTACCAGTTCTTGATCGACAGCGTGACGCAGTACATCGGCATCTTTTCGAGGTCGGGCTCGTTGCCGTAGAGCTCGTCGAGCTCCGTCGCGCGCTCGAGCGCGTCCGGAAGCTTGCGAAACGCCTCGCAGGCTTCGGGTGCGTCCTCCGGCAACGGGCCCTCGTCCGGATGCTTGTCGAGCTCCCCCTGGCACGTCACCGAGCGCTCACCGCGAATGTTCAGACTCTCGAGCGCGTTCACCTGCTTCGCGTTCGGGATCCCGGTGATGAGCCCGATCTGCTGCACCACGCTCGGATCGGAAGCAGCGGGCTCCATCCGCCCGAGGTCCAGCGGCGGCCCCGTGTATTTGTCGAGATCGGGGAGCAGCGCCGAGGCCGGCACCGTCTCGGTCGGGTACTCGATCGGCGCGCCCGCGCGCACGTAGCCGGTGGTCTTCTCGATCGGCTCCCCGTCCATCGTCACGAGCCGCGTACACGGCCCGTTGTAGGCGGCCGAGCGCGCGATGTACGCTTCCACGAGCTCGCGGCAAGTGATCTCCTTGTCCTGGATCGCCCGATGAATGTCGCCGATCGTCGCTTCGAGCAGTTTGAACGAGGTCGTGCTCGGCTTCTCGTCCGGAGGCTTTTGCTCGCCATCGTCATCGGTGTCCGTGCTGCCGCAGCCCAGTGACGCCAGTGAAACCAGCCCGACCAGCAGCGGTCGAAGCCAAGCTCGCCAATCTAGTTCTGTACTTATCCACATGCGCTCCAAGCTAACGAGCGCGCGTTTCTCAGCGCTTTCCGAAACGCAGAGGATCCGTGGAACCGTCTCGAAAATTGACCATCGACGTTCCGCCAACTTTTACCGTCAATGGCCGGACATGCCCACCATCGCGCTCGGCCCCATCCTGTACGCTCGAACGGCAACTCAAGCTTCGCTCTGGTCTTTCGGCATCGGTGTCTTGGTCGACGGGGCGTCCGCCACGGAGCTCGAAGCCGCGCGGCTTGCCATCGACGGCGCGGAACCGGTCGCCCCCGCCTATTTGCACGAGTTTCGCGTGCAGGACATCGGCCGGCAGAGGGTGTTCGTGCGCTGGGACGTGGAGCTTCCGCGAACCGCCGAGGCACGCCGTGTGGAGTACCGCGTCGAAATCCCGGGCACTGCACCGATCGCAGTCGACGGCGTGCGCGTTCCGGGTAGCGCCGAGCTGCCAAGCATCGGCTTTTTCTCGTGTAACGGGGTGAGCAGCTCCAAGCTCTGGCACCGGCTACCGCGTCCGTTCGAACGCTGGGAGGAGCTCGCACAGACACAGGCGAACGGCGCGCTCGACTTGCTGATCGGCGGCGGTGACCAGATCTACGCGGATTCGATCTGGGACCTGCCCGGTCTCCGGCCGTTCGTGGAGTGCGATTGGCAAAAGAAGGTGGGGGGCACCGAGACGACGGCGGCGCTCGCGGCAGAAGTGCTGGCCGGCTACGTGGACCTGTACGTCGAGCGCTGGAAACAGCCGCACATGTCCTTCGTGCTGGCGCGCGTGCCCACCCTGTTCACGTGGGACGACCACGACGTGTTCGACGGCTGGGGTTCCCACGAGAAGCTCCAGCAGACCCCGGTGTTCAAGGCGATCTTCGCGCAAGCCAGGCGCGCTTTCGTGACATTTCAGCTCGGCGGCCTCACCGACGCGCGGCCGGCGGGAGCCGAGCTGCTGCGAACGTTCCGCTTTGCGGGCGGCCCGAACGGGCGCGACGTCGTCGATATCGTGCTGCCCGACACGCGCTCGCACCGCGAGACGAACCAGGTGCTGGGTGAGGCGCAGTGGGCCGAGCTCGACCGCTGGTTCGTCGAGCGCGAGGCCGACCGCAAAGAGCTCGGCTACCGGCACGTGCTGTTCGTGAGCCCCGTTCCCGTGGTGTATCTACGGTTCAGCGGGATCGTCGAGAGCGGTGGTTGGATCGCCAACCTGCGCGACGATCTGGTCGACCAATGGGAGAGCCGCCACCACCGCGGCGAGCGCGCGCGCCTGATCATGACTCTGCTCGAGCACCAAGCGAGGAGCCGTTCGGCCGTCACGATTCTTTCGGGTGATGTGCACGTGGGAGCTCGAGCCGAGATCCGCTCGCGCAACCCGCGCCACGCGCTTCTGGGGCAACCCGAGGTTGTGATCAACCAGGTGACGTCCTCGGGCATCGTGCACCCGCCTCCGTCGCGCCTCGAACACCGCGGGATGCTCGCGCTTTCGAGCTCGAAGCCGGACGACATCGGGCAGGGCGTGGAGACGGTTTCGATCCCGATCGGGGAAGAGGATCACCTGCTCGCCCGCAACTACCTGTTCATCGAATTCGACGAGCCGAAGGACGACCGCAAGCAGCGTTGCCGGATGTGGATCGAGTACCGCGCGGGTGATCTTTCGCCCCAGACGAAGATTGTCGTCGAGACCTCGAGCGGTTAGCCCCGGCCGCACATGCTAACAACGACGTCGATGAGCGACGTCGCGCGGCTCGGCGCTTTCCTGAAGCTCGGACGGCCGCACTTCCTCGTCGGGGGGTTCCTGTTGTTCGGGCTCGGGTCGGCTTTGGCCACGCTGCAGAGCAGAGCGGGTATCAACTGGGAGCGTTACGTCTGGGGGCAGGCGATCATCACGGCCGCCCAGTGGATGACGCACTACTCGAACGACTACTTCGACCTCGACGCCGACCGTGCGAATGCGACACCCACGCGCTGGTCCGGTGGTAGCCGGGTGCTGGTGAGCGGGCTGGTCGAGCCACGGGCCGCGCTCGGAGCCTCGATCCTGCTCGGTGCGGCTGCGCTGCTGGCGGCAGCGGTGCTGGCGGCGCGGGCCGATAGTCCGCGGTGTGTCCTGCCGCTTTCCTTGCTGATCATTGGACTGTCCTGGAGTTACAGCGCTCCGCCGCTGCGGCTCCTCCGCCGTGGGCTCGGG
>JALYWZ010000695.1 GCA_030852505.1 Myxococcota bacterium
TGGATGCACATGCCGTCCGGCACCATCGGCCACGTGCTCGGGACGCTGATCGGTCTGTACTTCCTCGCGCCGAACCTCGAAGAGAGCTGGGGTAGCAAGCGCTTCGCGTGGTTCCTGTTCTGGTCGAACCTGATCGCCTACGGCCTGCAGATGCTGGTCGAGATCGCGCTCCCGACTTCGCTC
Source organism: Myxococcota bacterium (assembly GCA_030852505.1). Taxonomy (GTDB): domain Bacteria; phylum Myxococcota_A; class Polyangia; order Polyangiales; family Polyangiaceae; genus PMG-095. The sequence continues at coordinate 184 of JALYWZ010000695.1, forward strand.
AGCGCACGGCTGGTCGGTGAGTATTGGTTCGGCGGGACTCCGGTGATCGAAGCCGTCGCGATCGCCTGGGCGCTGAGCTTCCGCGGTCAGACGGTGCGGCTGTTCTTCGTGCTGCCCGTCAGCTCGCGCGGGTTGATCCTGTTCGTGGTCGGAGTGAGCGTGATGTATCTGCTCGCGGCGGCGCAATCGCCGTCGGGTCTGATCGCTCCCTTTGGCGGCATGCTCGCGGGCTACCTGCTCGGGGGCGGCACGCCTTCCCCGCTCCGCCGCGCGATCCTCAAGTTTCGCCTGGCGCGCCTCGACGCGGAGGCCTTGCGCGAGGCGGAGATCCGCCGCAAGCGTATCCGCCGCTCCGGCTTGCAAGTCCTGCCGGGCGGTCGCAAGGGCGCCGAGGACGACGATGCGGACGGCACGGGCAATGGCGACGGACGGGGCCCGAACGGCCGCTGGCTGAACTAGGGCGGACCGGCTCTAGTGAGGCGTGGCCTGGCGTGCTATAGCGCGGGCCGAAAATGCAGCTGCTCCTCGACGCCGATAGCGTGGATCGCGGCCTGCGCCGAATGGCGGGAGAGATCTCGGAGCGGACGCGCGGCAGTGAGCGGCTCGTGCTGATCGGCGTGCGCCGCGGCGGTGCGCCGGTCTCCGCCCGCCTCGTGCGCTGGCTCGAGGAGCTCGAGGGGCGGCGCGTGCCGCTCGGCACCGTGGACATCACGTTCTATCGCGACGACGCCGCCACCGCCCTGCCGAACCCGCGCATCGGCGCGAGCGAGGTGCCGGTGTCGCTCGACGGCCGTCACGTGATCCTGGTGGACGACGTGCTCTTCACGGGGCGCACCACGCGCGCGGCCCTCGACGCGCTCATGGACTACGGCCGGCCGCGCAAGGTGGAGCTCGCCGTGCTCGTGGATCGCGGCGGGCGCGAGCTGCCGATCCAGGCCGACTATTGCGTGCGCCGCCTGGAAGTGCCGCCCAACGATCGGATCGACGTGGTCGAGCGCGACGGGCGCCTGGTCGCGCTCGTCCAGTCGAGCGCCACGCCCACCACGCCTCCCCCTTCCCCCGCTCCCGCGCCATGACCGAACCGCAGCTTCGCCACTTGCTGTCGATCAGCGACCTCAGCCGGACCATGGCCGAGCAGATCCTGAAGACGGCGCAGGCCTTCCACGAAATCGGCAAGCGCCCGGTGCGCAAGGTGCCGACCCTGCGCGGCAAGACCGTGATCAACGTCTTCTACGAGGCCTCGACGCGCACGCGCACCTCGTTCGAGCTCGCCGGCAAGCGCCTGAGCGCCGACGTCGTCAACATCGGCGGCTCCTCGTCGTCCACCAGCAAAGGCGAGAGTCTGCGCGACACGGTGCTCACGCTCGACGCCATGCACGCCAGCGTGATCGTGCTGCGGCACGCGGTGTCCGGGGCGGCCCACTACGTGGCGCGCAACACGCGCGCCGCCGTGGTCAACGCGGGAGACGGCATGCACGAGCACCCGACCCAGGCGCTGCTCGACGTGTTCACGATCCGCCAGCACAAGGGCACCGACCTCGCCGGTCTGACTGTCACGATCTGCGGCGACATCCAGCACAGCCGCGTCGCGCGCTCGAACGTCCAGCTCTTGCGCTTGCTTGGCGCTCGCGTGCGCCTCGCCGGCCCGCGCACGCTGCTCCCGCACCGCACCGAGGCCCTCGGCGTCGAGACCTTCGATCGCCTCGAGCCGGCGCTCGAGGGCGCGGACGTAGTGATGATGCTGCGCATCCAGCGCGAACGCCTGGGCGCCGCGCTGTTCCCCTCTTCCCGCGAGTACGCGCGCTACTTCGGCCTCAACGCGCGGCGCCTTGCGCTCGCGAACCCCGAAGCGATCGTGATGCACCCGGGCCCCATCAACCGCGGCGTCGAAATCTCCGACGACGTGGCAGACGGCCCGCACAGCGTGATCTTGGGCCAGGTCGAGGCCGGCGTGGCCGTGCGCATGGCCGTGCTCTACTTCCTCGCCAGCGAGCCCGGCGCAGAGCCGACGCCGGCCTGAGTAGGCCAGGCCAGCTCCTTTCCGGGCTCCGCGCTGGACTCAGCGCTCCATCACCAGCCCGACGATCTTCATGTTGTAGTTCTGCGCGGTGCTGTACGTGCCCTGCATCCAGAGCACGGCCGTGTGCGTCGAGTCCCACTTCGGCACGACGGGGCGAATGTTGTCCTGCGACGAGTTCTGCGTGATCGGCGTCCAGGTGAAGGTCTTGCCGTTGTCGCAGGTGGTGCCACGCCAGATCTCACGCTTGGCGGACATCTTCGTGTCGTCGCGTGGATCGTAAGGCGTCGAGATGTAGATCACGGTCGGGTCGTCGGGATCGGCCGCCGACAGGCCCGTGTAGTCCTGCTCGTCGTTGTAGAGCTTCTTGCCCGATTTGGCGAGGTAGGTGGTGGTCCAGGCCTTGCCGTCCCAGCGCGAGTAAATGTGGCGCTTGTCGGGATCGTCGGTGCCGGTGCCGGTGACGCGCCCCTGCCCCAGGATCACGATCGAACCGTCGTCGTAGCGCACGATGTCGTGGTTCCACAGGTGCTCGAGCTTCACGCCGCCGACGCTGCTGCCGGTCTTGAAGACCTCCGTGAACTTGTTGATGTTCTGCGCGTTCTTGTCGCCGAAATTGTCGTCGACCACGCTGCCGTCCGACGCGTAGACCTTGCCGCCCTGGATGTAGCCGTGCCAGAGGCTGTTATCGACGTCGCGCGGGTGCGCGTCGGTACCGACCCAGTCGATGCGATCGGTGCCGTTGCCCCAGTACTTGTAGTAGCCGGCGACGTAACCCTGCTGCGGGCTCGAGGTGAGCCGGCCGTGGAAGCCCCAGCTCTTACCGTTGTCCGTCGACGTCAAAAACGCCGGGCTCGTCTCGACGGAGCGTACACCGCTGTAGAGCCGGTTGTTTTCCGAGGCCATCAGCCAGGGGTTCGCGTACGTGACCATGTTCGTCGAAGCGCCCGCCCAGGGGCAGCCGTCGCCCGACCAGCTGTAGGTCGACGTCTTGGACCAGGTGCCGCTCGCGTCCAGCGTCGCAAAGTAGCTGTTGCAGTTCTCGCGGTGCGTCGCCCACATCGCGGCCACGTCGCCCGAGCCCGTCAGCGTGAAGGCCACGGTGTTGTGATCGTCGGTGCTCAGCTTGTTGAGCACGGTGTTCTTGCCGGTCTTCGAGGTCAGATCCCAGACCACGGCCTCGACGTTGCCGGCGCGCCCGCCCGTACCCGACATGGAGCCGACGATCATGCGGTTGTTCTTGACGTCGACGATCACGCGCTCGTCTTGGTACCAACACCAACCACCGTTGTCGTTGAACGTGATGAGCTGCGCGGTGGGCGGCCCCTCCGGCAC
>JALYWZ010000696.1 GCA_030852505.1 Myxococcota bacterium
GAGCGCATCATGCCCGGTCGTCCCGATCAGAATGGCCGACACGAGCGCATGCCTCGCACGCTGCAGGCTGAGACGGCTCGACCACCAGCGAGCAGCATGCGTGCGCAGCAGGCGCGCTTCGACCGATTTCGCGAGGGATACAACGACGTGCGTCCCCACGAAGCCATCGGACAAGCACCACGGTGAAAAAGTGTCACCCATGTCGTCGGTCTGTTTTGTCACCCATGTACGCGCTTGCACCGTGGGCTTCTGTCAAAGCAAAGTGAAAATCTCGCCCCGGGGTCCGTGGTCATGACTGTGACATTTCACCGTGGAAAACGGATCCGCCGGGCAGGCGCGGCTGCTGCTGCGTGCCCGGCCGCCTGCGTTGCCTCACGCCGAGCGCGACGGCGAGCGCGCCCTTTCCCTCGCGGCCCACCCCAACCACAAGATCCCTTCAGTCGCTCGTGAATCCGTTTCGCAGGTGGGTGCCGTCGCAGTAGGGCTTGTTCGACGAGCCACCGCAGCGGCAGAGCAGCGTGCTCACGGTGCGGAGGATGGTGCGGCCGGTCCCGCTGCAGAGCTCGATCGGGCCGGTGAGGGCGAGGGGGCCGTTGCGGCGCGGTTCGATGTTCAGCGGGCCGCCGCGTTCGGGGAGGGGCTGCGATTCGGCCGTGGCGGGCTCGCCGCTGGCGCGGAACGGGAGGGCGTTGTGAGAGCCGTCGCAGTACGGCTTGTTCTTGGAAGCGCCGCAGCGGCAGAGCGTAGCGCGGTAGCCGGCGGGGGCACCGGCGAGAACCAGGTCCGCGTGCACGGCGAGGGGGCCGTTTTCGCGGACGCGGAGCACGTTCACGCGGGGAGCGGCTTCGTCGGCGACGCCGTCGTGGCGACGGTAGCGGATCGCGCCCGACGGGCATTCGTGGGCAACGCGAACTAGGGCTTCGACGTCGGTTGCGTCGGGGTGGATCCAGGGGCCCTGGACGTTGGCGACGAAGACGCGCGGCTCGCCGAGCACGCAATGGCGCGAGTGGATGCAGCGCTTGCCCTCGTAGATCAAGGTCAGCTGCTTGCCGGGGATTTCTTCGACAGCTGGTGTGGGCGCTGCGGGTGCGGGGGCTGCGGGTGCGGGGGCTGCGGGGGCTGCCGCCGATGCGCCGTTGGTCGCGAGCGCCGGGACCGAGCTCCGACCCGTGGTCGCGAAGCGCAGAGCCTGAGCCTCGAGGCGCTCCGCGCACTGGTCGAACAGCGCCCGCGACATCGGAGCCAGGCGCGAGGCGCCGCGCGATAGGTCGAAGCAACGCTGGGAGAGCATGCGCCAGACGCCGGACGCGCTCCACGGGGCCAGGGATCCGCGGTGCATGGCGAACGAGATGCCGGCCGTGACGCCCGGGTAGGCGGCGTTGGCGGGCAGGCTGGTGAGGAGCTCACAGATGGGAGTGAGGGCGCCCATCAGCGCCACGGAGGCGTCGAGCAGCACGCCGCGCTCGCTCTGGGTGTGACGCTCGCTGCCGAAGGCTTCGGACAGCGTGCGCAGCATGAAATTGTAGAGGGCGTTGGCGAGGTCGAGCACGCGGGCGGTCTCGGGCTCGTTCACCCAGACCCGAGCGCGCTCGTCGAGCGGGCGGCGCATCACGGGGTTGTGCGCCGCGGGCCGCGCGGGAACGAAGCTCGGATCGCGCGCGCGGAGCGCGAGGTACTCGTCGCGAACCGCGAGAAAGCGGCTGAAATGCGAGGCTTCGGACTGCCCCGGCGCTCCTTCGCCTTGCTGAACGATCGTGTCGATCGCCGCGAGGCCCGACGCGAGATCCGTGACTCGACACAGCCCCGGCAACGACAACAGGTCGGCGCCGATCTGGCGCGCGGGGTTGCCGACGAACAAGCCGCGTTCACCGTACTGTGAGCTCAGATCGACGAGGCCCTTTTGGATGCCGCGATACAGGTGCCCGACGGTCGCGTAGTCCTGCGAGCTCGACATCAGGCGATCGCTGCGCGTGCTGCGCTGGTAGGTGTGCGAGTGCTCGAACCCCTCGCCGTCCGGCGAATCGACGCCTTCGGGGCGTTCGAGGTAGATGAAGTGATCGAGCACCGCGCCGTCGAAGGGCGCCAGCGCTACCACTACACCCGAAGGGTGATAACCGGGGCTGACCGGGAAATTGGGGCGGAAGAAGTGCGGCGCGGCGCCGACGGCGGTGAGCAGGTTCGAGACCAGCGCCAGGTGCGTCATCTCGTCGATCGCGACCGCGACGATCGAGCGCCTCCAGCCCGAGATGATGCGCGCCTGCTCCGAGGAGATGCCGTCCGATTCGCGCTTCAGGCTGAACGCGGCGTAGAGGTAACAGCACATCAAGTTGTGCTCGATCTCGGCGGCTTCCGACAGGAGATCGAACAGGTGCTCGCGGTGCTGGACGATGATCTCCGGCTCGGACTGCGTCATCGCCGCGACGCTAGCACGAGTTCGCGACCCGCCATCCCGCGGTTCGGGTGCGTTGGAAACGCAACGAAACGTTCACGTCACGGAGCGTAAAGCGCTTTCAATTCTTCGTACGCTGGGCGCGGTACGCGATCGATGTCGACGATGCCCCAGTATTCTTCGTTGAAGGTCTGATCGGGGTAGGGCCCGCCGCCGGGCGCGGTGCCGCCGGTGTCGTGGGTGTCGGGGTTGCCGCCCTTCCACCACTCGTCGGCCCACTCGAAGACGAAGCCGCCGAGGGCCACACCGCTGCTGGGCGTGACGTAGTTGTCGATGATTTCCTGGGTGAGGGCCTGGGTCGCCAGGCCCTGGGCGTCGACGTCGACCTTGCCGCCGTTGCGCGAGTCGTAAGCGTCGGCGCCGTATTCGCCGAGGTACATCGGCTTGCTGCTCGCAGCCGCGAACTTGGTGAACAGATCGCCGAAGCTGATGCCGCGGTAGGCGTTGATCCCCCAGATATCGATGTTGGGCATGGCAGCCATTTGCGCCTCGATGCCGCCGAGCTCACCGTAAATCGTCGAGATCGGGTGGTCGTCGTCGACGGCGCGGATAAGCTCCGCCGCTTCGTTGATGCGATCGCGCGTCGCTTCGAGGCTCAGCGAGTCGTTGCCGTAGAGGTGGTTGTAGTTCCACTCGTTGCCGAGCACCCAGGCCAAGATCGCGGGGTGCTCCTTGACGGCGTTCACGCGGGCCGTGACGACCGAGGGCGCGTCCTGCCACCAGCCGTAGACCGTGTCGAACACGAAGATGCCGGCGCCTTCGAGCTTGTCGAGCACCTCGCGATCTTCGAGGCGCTCGTAGGTGCGGACGACGTTGATTCCGGCCGCCTTCATCAGCGCGATGTCTCGATCGGCGAAGCCCGCGTAGTCGAGGTTCGCCGGGTGATCGCCGCCCTTCGGCACGGGGTTCCAGTTCACACCGCGGATCCGGAAGGCTTCGCCGTCGACGTAGAGCTCGCGGCCGCGCACCTCGATGCGTTTGCCGCTTGGAGCGTTGCCCCCGCTGCCGCCGTCGGCTGCTTTGCCGCCGCTCGCCGTGGCCTTGCCACCGCTCGTGCTCGCTTCGCCGGCTTCGCCGCCAGC
>JALYWZ010000136.1 GCA_030852505.1 Myxococcota bacterium
GCCGAGCCCCGAGCGCCGAAGCGGGCACGCCCGCGCGACGACGTCTCCGAGCTGGTCGACGAAGCGCTGCGCGAGCTGCGCGGCTGAGCGTCACAAGAGCTCGGTGCTCAAGACGCCTTCGGTCTCGACCTCGGCGCGGTCTCCGTCGGCGTTGTGGACCTCGACCGCGACGCGCACCGGGAGCCCGTCCCGCTCTGCGCCCGGTGCTGCGATCCCGCCCATCATCACCAGCAACGGCACGAGGTCGCAGGTGCGTTCGTCGTGGCACACGAGCAGCTGAGGGCGCGCCGTATCGGGCGTCGACACCCGCACTCCCGTCTCCAGGTTCGTGAGACTCACGTTGACGAAGGCGCGGTTTCCGAAACCGTTGCAGCGGATCGCGAACAGCACGTGAGTGCCGCCCTGTCCGAAGGTTTCGATGTAAAGCGTTCCGCCGGGCTCGAACGGCGTGAAAGCGAGGCCGTCGTCGCCGCCGGGCGTGCCCACCTCCACCGAGGGTTCGAGAGCCGGCGGAGGATTCTCAGGATTCTCGGCTTGCGGTCGTTCGTCGCCCCCGTCCGAGCAGGCGCTGCTCCAGACAGCGATGCAGCAACACGCCGCGAGCCGCAGCCACGATCGGGCCCGGTTGCGAAGCTTCGCCGCGACAGGCATGCTGCGCGTCATGGGTTGTCGGCGGCCGTCCGGGCATTTTCTTCGATCACTGTGCATCGGGCTCGCGCTCTCCACGGCGGCTTGCAGCGATGAGGACGGCGGCGGCTCCGGCGCTCCGTCGCAGACGCGCTGGTCGCTGGTCTTCGAAGACCTCGACTCGGCGTTGATCTCCGTCACGGGGCGCGCGGCAGACGACGTGTGGACGGTGGGCGCCAACTCCGGCGACGGCGCAACCATGCTCCACTTCGACGGCGCGGGCTGGAAGCGGATCCCGGTAGAAGAACAGTCCAATTTGTGGTGGGTGCACCTCGCGGACAGCGACTTGGTGGTCAGCGGCGGTGAGCACGGCACCATCCTACGCGGCAATGAGCAAGACGGCTTCGAGCGCGACGAAACCCCCGGCACCTCCACCGTATACGGCATTTTCGGCTCTCCCGGCGCGCTCTGGGCCGTCGGCGGGGACGACACGACGCCCGGCTTCGTCTGGCGCGACCAGGGCGACGGGTGGAAAGACGTCTCGTCCGAAATTTCCGATGAGCCGCTGCCCGCGGTGTTCAAGGTCTGGGGTGCCTCGGAGGACGACGTCTGGTTCGTGGGCATGGATGGTCTCGCGGTGCACTGGGACGGCGCAGCCTTCGAACGCGTCGACTCAGGCACGACCCGCCGGCTCTTCACCGTGCACGGAACGGGCCAAGGCGAGGCCGCGTACGTCGCCGTTGGCGGCTTCGGGAGCGCCGTGATCGTCGAGAACGACGGCGCGGGATGGCACGACGCCACCCCGGAAGATCCGCCAAACCAACTTTATGGCGTGTCGATGGCCAGTGGAGAGCTGGGCTACGCCGTCGGCGAAGACGGCGCCGTGGTGTCGCGCAGCGAAGAAGGCTGGGTTGACGAGGCGACCGGCTTCGAGATCCAGAATGCCTTTCACTCCGTGTGGGTCGACCCGGATGGCGGTGTTTGGGCCGTGGGCGGGGAGATGATCGCGACGTTGAGCGCTGGAATGCTGCTCCACGGCGATCCCAGCGGCGTGGGTCCGGAGATACCGAATCAGATTGACCAGTAGTCGGGCGGCCCGATCTTTGCTCATTCAGCGTCGGCCCGGTTTTAGGCCGGCTTTTTGTGCCACTCTGTGCCACGGGCACAGCTCGGGAAGGCGGTGGTGTCATGCTGAAGAGAATCGTTCTGATTGGGTCACTCGGCCTCTGGTCGGCGGGGTGCAGTGGCAGCGGGTCCGAATCGGGCGAAGCGGCATGCGCGGACGAGCCAGGCGTGATCTGTACTTGGGCGGGCTCGGGTGAGCTCGGCTACAACGGCGACGGCCTCGCGCTCCGCGACTCCGATCTGTATTGGCCGGTCGGGCTCACGTTCACGGACGACGACACCGCCTACCTGCTCGACTGGCAAAACCATCGAGTCCGTCGCGTCACGCCCGAGGGCACGTTCGAGACCGTGATCGGCAACGGCTTCGTCGGTGACGGTCCGGAGAACCTCGCCGAGGTGAGCGATCTGGTGGCTCCCGGCGCGCCCGGCAGCGACGTGATCTTGAATCACCCGACCCAGATGGTTCCGCAAGCCGACGGCTCGTTGCTGCTCGTCGCCTGGCACAACCACAAGATCCGCCGCTTCGATCCGGCGACGGGCCTGGTGCTCGTGACCTGCGGGCGCGGCGCCGGCTTCAGCGGTGACGGCGGCCCTGCGGGCAAGGCGCTACTCAATCAGCCGACGCAGCTGGCGATCGCTGCGGACGGCGCGCAATACGTGCTCGATCAGCGCAACCAGGTGATCCGCGAAATCGACGGCAACGGCACGATTTCCACGGTCGCCGGCACGCCGACCCAGCCCGGTTTTTCGGGGGACGGGGGGGAGCCGCTCGAGGCGCAGTTCAACTTCCCGACGGGCTCGAACCCACCGCCCGCGGGCGGCCTGGCGCTCGACTCGGCGGGCAATCTCTACGTCTCGGACTCGAGCAACCACCGCATCCGCAAGATCGACTTCGAGACCAACGAGATCACGACCATCGCCGGCACCGGCGAGCCCGCGTTCTCGGGCGACGGCGGACCCGCGACCGAGGCATCGCTCGACAACCCCCGCACGCTGGCGTTCGGCCCCGACGGCAGGCTGTACGTCGCGGACGAGATGAACCACCGCATCCGCGCCATCGATCTCGAGAGCGGCGTGATCGAAACCGTAGCGGGAACGGGCGAAGCCAAGTTCTCCGGCGACGGCGGCCCCGCCAAGGAAGCCTCGCTCTATCGTCCCGCCGGGCTCGCGTTCGACAGTGAGGGCGCCTTGTTCATCGTCGACACTTACAACGCGCGCGTCCGCCGCGTCGGCCCCGAGAACTGATTGAGGAGCACGAAAATGACCACGACTTCATCGAAGCGATTCGCGCTCGTCCTGCCGCTGTTCTCTGCCCTCGCGCTCGGCTGCTCCGGGGGCAGCGCGGACGAGGGCTCGGACGGCCCGCCCTGCGAGGGGCCCGGCGTCATCTGCAACTACATGGGCAACGGCAAGGCCGGCCCGGGCCAGGACGGACAGTCGGCGCACGAGGTTCGCCTCTACCTCCCGCAAGATCTGACGTTCGGCCCCGACGCACAGCCGTACGTGCTCGACTGGAACAACCACCGCGTGCGCACGCTGGTCGAAGGCCGCGTCCAGACGGTGATCGGCAGCGGAGAGGTCGGCGACGCGCCGGATGGGCCCGCGACGGGCGTCTCGCTCAATCACCCGACCCACGTGGCCTTCGACTCGGAGGGCCGGATCGTGCTTTCGGCCTGGCACAACTCCAAGGTGATGCGCTGCGACCTGAACACCGGCGAGCTCGAGACCTTGTGCGGCGACGGCGACCGCAGCTTCTCGGGCGACGGCGGCCCCGCCGCGAAGGCGGATCTGGATCTTCCGGTCGCCACCGTCTTCGATCGCGAGGGGCGGATGCTGATCATGGATCAGGCCAACCAGCGCATTCGCCGCATCGAGCAGGACGGAACCATCGAAACCGTGGTCGGCCCGAGCGGCGCGTTCCTCCCCGTGCCGAGCGGCTACGAGCGCGTGTGCGTCGAAAATCAGCAGGGCGTCGAGCAGTGCAAGCTGTGCGACGCGACGGTCGCGAGTGATCCGTCGTGTCCCGCGCAGAAGCCGCAGGGCTTCGCGGGCGACGGCGGCCCCGGCTCGGACGCCGTGATGTTCCAGCCCTTCAGTCAGTCCGCGCCGCCCGCGGGTCGCATGGAAATGGGTCCCGACGGCGTGCTCTACTTCTGCGACACCGGCAACCACCGCGTCCGCGCGCTCGACGAAGACGGCAACGTGCGCACCGTGGCCGGCAGCGGGCCCGAAGAGTTCGACCGCTCCTACGAGGGCGGCTACGACGGCGACGGTGGCCCGGCCACTCAGGCGCTGCTGCGCCGCCCGACCGACGTGGCCGTCGCCGCCGACGGCACGCTGTACATCGCCGACACCTTCAACGGCTGCGTGCGCCAGGTCTCTCCGGACGGAATCATCAGCACCGCCGCCGGGCGCTGCGGGGAGCTCGGTTACTCCGGGGACGGCGGCCCGGCCACCGAGGCCAAGCTCGATCGCCCGTACGGGGTCGCGCTCGACGCCGACGAAAACCTGTACATCGCAGACACCCACAACCACGTGATCCGCGTCGTTTACGCCGAGTAGTCAGGAGAATCCCATGAAGCGCATCCACAAGAGCTCGTTCCTGCTCGGAGCAGCGGCAGCGCTGGCGCTGAGCCTCGAGACGGCCGACGCGCAAGCGTGCGGCGGTTTCTTCTGCTCCGCGACCCAGCCAGTCAATCAATCCGCCGAACGCATCATCTTCTCGAACAACGGCGACGGCACGGTCACGGCGATCATTCAGATCCTGTACGAAGGCCCGTCCGAAAATTTCTCGTGGCTGTTGCCGATCTCGACGGTGCCCGCAGCCGACGGTGTCGGCATCGCGTCCGACATCGCTTTCATCCGGCTGCAAGCGCGCACCAATCCGCAGTACAACCTGACCACCACCATCGAGGGCACCTGCAGGGGCTTCGACGGCGGGTCGTCGGGCGCGGGTGGCTCCGCAGCGGGGCCCGTGCCAGTGCCGGGAGCGCCGACGGGTGGCGGAGGCGGCGTCGTCGTCGAAGCCTCCGGTGTCGTCGGAGCCTTCGAATGGACGGTGATTTCGCTCGAGGCAAGTCTCACGGATCCGGCCGCTGCCGCCGTCGAGTGGCTCGAAGACAACGGCTACGACGTGTCCCCCGGCAGCCCGGAGCTGCTCGGTCCCTACCTCGCCGACGGCATGTATCTGCTCGCGCTGCGGCTGACCAAGGGCTCGGACACCGGCTCGATCCGCCCCATCAGCCTCACCTACGAGGCGGACAAACCGATGATCCCCATCAAGCTCACGGCCGTCGCCGCGAATGACGACATGGGCGTGATGGCCTGGGTGCTCGGAGAGAGCCGGTCGATCCCCTTCAACTACTACGCGCTCGAGCTGAACGAAGCGCGCATCAACTGGTTCAACGCCAACACCAACTACAACCAGATCGTGACCGAGGCAGCCGACGAGGCCGGCGGGCAGGGCTTCGTGACCGAGTTCGCGGGCAAGGCAGAGCAGCTCGGCAACAGCGTCTGGTCCGCTGGCGAAGAGCAACAGTGGACCACCAACAAGAACAACGTCTGGAGCAGCTTCCAGCAGCTGTTCGACTCGATGAACGCGCAGTACGGCAGCTTCAGCGGGTTCTGGGACGCGGTACGGGCCACGGTCGTGCTGCCCGAGGACGTCGCATTCGAGGACTTCAAGAGCTGCCCGAGCTGTTACCAGGGCCGGTTCGAGTTCTCGCCGAGCCAGTTCTTCACCGCGCTCGAACGGGACGTGATCGAGCCGATCCGTGACGTGCAGGAGCTGATCGACCGGAGCGGCTACGTGACGCGCTTGTATTCGACGCTGTCGGCCGCAGAGATGACCGAAGATCCGTTGTTCTCGTTCAACGACGATCTACCGGACGTGAACAACATCCACAGCGCGAACCGGATCATCGAATGCAATCCGGAGGTCGATCAGTTCTCGGCGCCCTGGCGCGTCGAGCTCGACAACGGCGTGATCGTGCGCGGCACCGGCCAGGACTTTCAGACGCGGACCTGGCCTGCGCCCGCCGATCAGCCGTCCACGGCGCGGATCCTCCAGCTCGGTGAGAGCGGTGAAGGCAAAGTCGCCGAAGACAACACCGCCAAGATCGCCGAAATCAACGCCAAGCCCGCAGCTCCCCCCGTTGGCTCGGGGGGAAGCAACGGAGTCGGCGGTAGCACGGCGGTAGGCGGGCGCGCCTCGGGAGGAACCACCGGCGGAACCGGCACCAAGCCGAACACCGGCGGAACCAGCTCGATGCCAGCGCCGACCGGCGGGGCCCGCGACGTCGGACCGGGCTCGGACGCCGGCGAACCCGGCACCGACGAAGAGACGGCGAACGCTCGCGATTCCGATAGTGACTCCGGTTGTTCCGTGGTCGCGTCACGCCCCGGTGCCGGCGGTGGCTGGTTCGCCTCGCTGTTCGCGCTCGGCGCGCTGCTCACCCTGGGTCGCCGCGGCGCCCGCCGGCTCGTGAGGCGGCCGTGACCCCCCTCCAGCGCCGTTCGATAGCTGGCGGGCTGCTCGGCGCGCTCGCGCTCGGCACCGCGCCGGCGTCCGCGTGCGGCGGCTTCTTCTGCTCCTCGACGCAACCCGTGAACCAGGCCGCCGAGCGCATCGTGTTCGCCGACAACGGCGACGGCACCGTGACCGCGGTGATCCAGATCCTGTACCAGGGGCCGTCGCAGAACTTCTCTTGGGTGCTGCCGATCTCGTCCGTGCCAGGAGAAGACGGCATCGGCGTCGGCTCCGACCTCGCGTTCACGCGCCTGCAAGCGTTGACGAATCCACAGTACAGCCTGACCACGCGCATCGAGGGCCAATGCCGGAACACCCCGACACCGACGGCAGTGCCCGGCAACGGCAACTTCGGCGCAGCAGCCACCGGCGGAAGCAGCTCCGTAGCCCCCAGCGGCACGGCGACTCCCCCGGTCACGGTCGAGGCCTCCGGCGAGGTCGGCGCCTTCGAGTGGACGGTGATCTCGCTCGACCCGAACCTCTCCGAGCCGGCGGACGCGGCCGTCGCCTGGCTGGAAGAGAACGGCTACGACGTGTCCCCCGGCAGCCCCGAATTGCTCGGCCCGTACCTCGCCGACGGCATGTACCTCCTGGCGTTGAAGCTGACCAAGGGCGCCAACACCGGCTCGATCCGCCCGATCCGTATCACTTACGAGGGTGATAAACCGGTGATCCCGATCAAGCTCACCGCCGTCGCTGCCAACGACGACATGGGCGTCCTGGTCTGGTTGCTCGGCGAGGAGCGAGGCGTCCCCTTCAACTACTACTCGCTCGAGCTCAACGAGGCATACATCAACTGGTTCAGCGCGGGCACCAACTACGGCTCGGTCGTGACGCAGGCGGCCGACGAAGCCGGCGGACAGGGCTTCGTGACCGAGTTCGCCGGCTCCTCCGACGCGCTGAAAGATCAAATCTGGTCGCCGGCTCAAGAACAACAGTGGACGGCGCTCCAGAACATGACCTTCTCGAGCTTCGGCGAGCTCTATCAGGCCGTCTCCGCCTATTACGGTGGCTTTAGCGGCTTCTGGGATGCGCTCGCGCCCGCGCTGATCTTACCGGAAGGCGTGAAGCCCGAAGACTTCAAGAGCTGCCCGAACTGCTACGCCTTCGAGCTCTCGCCGAGCCGGCTGTTCGACGGCCTGGAAGAGCACGTGATCGAGCCGATGCGCTCGATGCAGCAGCTGCTCACGAGCCGCCCCGTGATGACGCGCCTGTACACCACGCTGTCCGCCATGGAGATGACCGAAGATCCGTTGTTCACGTTCAACGCCGACCTGCCGCCCGTCTCCAACGTTCACACGGCCGAGCGCGTGATCGAATGCAACCCCTCCGTCGAGCAGTTCAACGCCCCGTGGCGCATCGAGCTCCCGCAAGGCGGGGTCGTGCGCGGGGCCGGCTCGTCGCAGGCCTGGCCGGTCGTGCCGGAGCAACCGTACAATCGCCGTGTCCTCCAGCTCGGTGACACCGGCAGCGGCATGGTGGCCGAAGACCACACGGCGCGCCTCGCAGAGATCAACGCGCCAGCGGCTCCGCGCCCTCCGTCAACCGGCGGAGGCGGCAGCGGCGGAGAAGCGGCCCCAGCGCCCGAATCCCAGGACTCGGGCTGCGCGGTGAGCTCGCCAGCGTCCGGGCGGAACGGTGCGCTCGGCTTGCTTGCGCTCTCGCTGCTGGCTCTGCCGCTACGCCGCAGGGCCCGTCAGCGCTGACTCGTCGCTAGAAGACGCCGGTCGTTTCCGGGCAGGCCTCGGCGGCGGCAGAGCAGGCGTCCCACGCATCGGCGGCTTCCACGCCGGCCACGGCCACGCTGTTGCTCCCTGAAGTGCAGGAGCAGTCCCAGCCGGTGTCGCCTTCGGAACATTGCACCTGGACGATCGCCTGTTGCGCGATCTCGAGGTCGCCGAGCGTGCCGGACCGTGAGCAATTGAGCTCGGTGTTGCAGACGCGCCCGACGACGCTCTGGTTCTGCGCCGTGCAGGTCACGTCGCCGCCCGGCTCGATCTCGTAGCGACGAGCGCAGATCTCCCCCGCTTCCGTGCAGGTGGCGATCGTCGTCGGCGTGTCCACGTCGAAGGAGAACGTGCCTTCGTAGCCGCCGCAGTCGCAGCGCGACTGATTGCCGGTGATTGTGACGCAGCTCGCGAAATCCGGCGAATAGACCGAGACGACCGTGCCGTCGTCGAGCTCGAGCGGCTGCTTGCAGCCCTGGGTCAGACTGCAATTTCCGTCGGACGCGCTCAGAGACTCGGGCTCGCACTCGCGCAGCCCGGCCGGTTTGCGCTGCTTGGACCGGCACAGCGACAGCGCAGGCCCACACGCTTCTTCGATGGAGGTGTCGAGGAGCGAGTCGTATTGCATCGCGTCGTCCCCACCGGCGCACGAGCAGGACACGCTGCCCTCGACGCCGCTGTCGCTACACGACACCTCGCTCGTCTCTTCGACGAGAACTGCCGTGCCTTCCTCGAGCTCGATCGTGTGCTCGCAGTGGAGCTGCCGCGAACACGACTGCGCATCGACCTTCTCCGTCGGCTGGCAGTCCTCGGGCAATTCGCCGAGGTCGGGGCCTCTTCCCGAACAGAACGCGCTGGCCACCGCGCAGGCAGCTCCGCTGTTCTCCGCGCGCACGTCGTACGTCCCTTCGACGTTGCCCTTGCAGTAACACTTCCAGGCGTCACCCGCGCCCTCGTTGCAGAAAACCGAGAGGTACACCTGGTTGCAGGTAAAGCCGACGCTGCACGATCCGCTGCCCTGCATGGCGTTGTCCGCCTCGCAACCCTCCGGGATT
>JALYWZ010000697.1 GCA_030852505.1 Myxococcota bacterium
GCTCCGCGCTCGGGCCACGGCGCGCCATCGCGAGCGCGTTTGGACGGCGGAGGCCGGGTCCAAGTCCCGGCTCGAGCCGGCGCGCGCGGGCGCTGGCCTCGAGCGGTCGCTCGTGACCGAAAAGCTCGGCGCCTTCGGCGGTACGCCCTTTCGGCTGGAGCAGCTCGATCTGGAAGCCCTGGCCCCCGGGCTTCACCTGCCCGTTTCGGAGCTCAAGAGCGTGCGGCGCGAGCTAGCGGCCGAGCTCGAGCGAAAGCTTTCGGAGAGCCCGTACGCCGCGCCGCCCGTGGCCAAAGTCTTGCCCGAGCTCCGCCGCGAGCTCGGGTCGCACAACGCCGAGGATCGGGGGCCGCCGGCGATCGTCCCGCTGTGCCGCACCGAAGAGCAACTCGAAGCCGTGATCGAAAGCGGCTTCGGTTCCGGCGACGAGGTCGAGCTCGATTGGATGGAAATGGTCGGGCTCGGTCGCGCCGTCGAACGAGCTCGCGCTGCGGGCCTCAAGGTCACGCTGGCCACGGTGCGCGTCCAAAAGCCGGGCGAAGAAGCCTTCGATCGCCGGCTTTCCCGGCTCGCGCCCGACGGGCTCCTGGTCCGGCACTGGGGCGCGCTGATGCACTTTTCGCGCGCCGAGAGCCACGACCAGCTCGCCGTCCACGGTGACTTCTCGCTCAACGTCACGAACTCCCTGACGGCGAACCACTTGCTCGCGCTCGGCCTCCGGACGGTGACGGCGTCGCACGATCTGAACCGCGCGCAGCTGCTCGAGCTGCTCCGCTCGGTTCCGCGCGGGCGAGTGGCGCTCACGCTGCACCACCACATCCCGACCTTCCACAACTCGCACTGCGTGTACGCGCACCTGCTCAGCAACGGTCGCGACTACGAGAGCTGCGGGCGGCCTTGTGAGCGTCACCGCCTCGCGCTCCGCGACTTCGCTGGGCACGAGCATCCGGTAGTGGTGGACGTCGGTTGCCGCAACACGGTGTTCAACGCGCTGGCGCAGAGCGCAGCGCCGCTGGTGCAGGAGCTGCTCGAGCTCGGAGTGCGCCGCTTGCGCGTGGAGCTCGTGTGGGAGCGCGCCGAAGAGGTCACGCGCACGCTCACGGCGTACCGTAGGCTGCTGCGAGGCGAGATCAGCGCCCAGGCCGCCCTCGAAGCGGCTTCGGTCAGCGAGCGCTACGGCGTGACGACGCCGCTCCGGATCCGAAAGCGCTAGCGGCGCGCCGCATCGGCCAGGTATTCGGCGGTTTTTCCGCGTTTCGAGCGCGCCACGGCGTCTGGAGTGCCGGTCACGACCACCTTCCCGCCCTCGTCGCCGGCACCGGGTCCGAGATCGATCAGGTGATCGGCCTGGGCGATCACCTGGAGGTCGTGCTCCACGACGATCACGGTCGCCCCGGCCTCTATCAAGCGTTCGAGCTGCGACATCAAGCGCTCGACGTCGGATGGATGGAGACCAGTCGTCGGCTCGTCGAGCACGTAGACCGCCCCGTCGCGCTGTGTGCGCTGGAGCTCGGTCGCGAGCTTGATGCGCTGGGCTTCGCCGCCCGACAGCTCCGTCGCGGGCTGCCCGAGCCGCAGATAGCCGAGCCCGACCTCTTGCAGCGTCGCGAGCGAGCGCTGCAAACCGGGCTCTCGGTCGAAGAACGCGTGCGCGTCGTCTACCGTCAAGCCGAGCACTTCGGCGATGTTGCGTCCGCGCAGCACTACTTCCAGCGTGGTCGCGTCGTAGCGCGTGCCGTTGCAGGCCTGGCACGGCGAATACACGCTCGGCAGGAACAAGAGCTCGACCATCACGAAGCCCTCGCCCTTGCAGGTCTCGCAGCGACCCTTGGCCACGTTGAACGAAAACCGACCCGCGTCGTAGCGGCGCTTCTTGGCCAGCGGCGTCGCCGCGAATAGCCTCCGGACCTCGTCGAAGAGCCCCGTATACGTGGCCAGGTTCGAGCGCGGCGTGCGTCCGATCGGCTTCTGATCGACGACCACCAGGCGTTTCACGCGCTCGGTTCCCGCGAGCTTCGCGCCGCCGAAGCCGCCGAGCTCGCGGCGCTCGAGCGGATCTACTTCGCCATCGTCTTCGATGGCGGGATGACCGAGCTGCTCGCCGAGCAGGCCGACGAGCACCTGGCTCACGAGCGTGGACTTCCCCGAACCGGACACGCCGGTCACGCAGGTCAGCGTTCCGAGCGGGAAGCTCACCTCGAGCTCACGCAGGTTGTTGCGGGTCACGCCCGACAACTTCAGAAAGCCCCGCGCCGGACGCGCTCTTTCCTTGAGCGCCAAGCGCTGACCGAACACGTGCTTTCGGGTCTCGGAGCCCGCGACGCCCTCGAGCCCCGCGAGCGGTCCGCTGTAGAGAACTCGTCCGCCGTGTTGCCCGGCGCCGGGTCCAACGTCGACCACCCAGTCTGCCCTGCGGATCACCTCGAGCTCGTGCTCGACGACGAACAGCGAGTTGCCGGACGCCTTCAGTCCGTCCAGCGCGCGCAGCAGCGCTTCGGTGTCCGCCGGGTGTAGACCCGCCGAGGGCTCGTCGAGCACGTAGACCACGCCGAACAGGCTCGAGCAGACCTGCGTCGCCAGCCGCAGCCGTTGCAGCTCACCCGGAGAGAGCGTGGGAGTGCTGCGCTCGAGATCGAGATAGCCGAGGCCGAGGTCGAGCAAGACCGAAAGCCGGCGCTCCAGATCTTCGGCGATGCGCGTGACGACCAGCTCCTTCTCGGGGCTGTGTCGCTTCACGCGCTTGCCCGAACCGCGCGCGTACGGCAAAAATTGCTGGTGCAGCGTTTTCAGGGGCAGCCGCGACAGCTCGGTGATGTCGCGGCCCTCGAACTTTACCGACAGCGCTTCTCGGCGCAGGCGCTTGCCTTCGCACTCCGGGCAGTCCGTCGCGACCAGGAACGCCGCGGCGCGGCGCTTCATCATCTCGCTCTCGGAGTTCAGGAAGCTGTGCAGAACGTGGCGGCGTGCGCTCGAGAACGTGCCCTGATAGCTCGGCTCCTCCTTGCGCTTGAGCGCGCGCTTCACCTCCGCCAGGTCGTAGCCCGCGTACACCGGCACCGTCGGTTGCTCGTCCGTGTACAGGATGAAGTCACGCGTGCGCTTCGGCAGCTCGCGCCAGGGCACGTCCACGTCGTGTCCGAGCGTGGTCAGGATATCTCGCAAGTTTTGGCCCTGCCAGGCGCTCGGCCAGGCGGCGACCGCGCGCTCGCGGATCGTGAGCGAGGGATCGGGAACCATCAGCTCTTCGCTCACCTCGTAGATCCGACCGAGCCCACTGCAGCGCGGGCAGGCGCCTTCGGCCGTGTTCGGCGAGAACGACTCGGCGTACAGCAGGGCCTGACCTTCGGGGTAATCTCCGGCGCGTGAATACAGCATGCGCAGCAGGTTCGAGAGCGTCGTGACGCTGCCGACCGACGACCGCGTCGTCGGCGTGCCGCGCTGCTGCTGGAGTGCGACGGCTGGCGGCAGCCCGTCGATGTCGTCCACGTCCGGCACGCCCATCTGGTGAAACAGCCGGCGGGCATAGGG
>JALYWZ010000698.1 GCA_030852505.1 Myxococcota bacterium
GGGCCGGGTCGTCATCGACGATCAGCAGCGTCTCCGCCTCCGTCGAGCGCTCGACCGGCGCCTCTTTCGGCGGACTGCTCACCGCCGCGATCGGCAGGTACAGGCTGAACTCGGAGCCCTGCCCGCGGTTGCTGTCCACCTGCACGCCGCCGCGCAGCTGCCGGGCCGTCTCGCTCACGATCACGAGCCCGAGCCCGGCCGCGTCTCCTGGCTTGGTCGTGAAGAACGGCTCGAAAATCCGGGTTTGCGTGGCGGGATCCATGCCGCCGCCGGTGTCTCGCACGGCGATCACGCCGTAGCTGCCGTTGGCGATCTTGCCGTGCATCGGGTGCCCGGGGCCGACCACCGAGTTTTTGAGGCTGACCCGGATGCTGCCGCCGTCCGGCGTGGCGTCCCGAGCGTTCAGCACCAGGTGCAAGATCGCCTGGTGGATCTGCACGGGATCCGCGCGCACCGTCAGCGGCGCGGCTGCCGGTTGCACGGCGAACGACACGCTGGTGCGGAGCACGCGGCGCAGCATGCCGTCCAACCCGCGCACCATCTCGTTCAGGTCGACCAGCTTGCTCTCGAAGCTGGTGGGGACGCTGAGCGAGAGCAGCTGCGCCGTGAGCTGCGCGCCGCGGCGGGCAGCGTTGCGCGCGATCTCGAGGTCGTGGCGCTGTTGCTGCCCGAGCGCGCCTTCCTTCACGAACCCCGTGTACGTCTCGACCACGGCCAACACGTTGTTGAGGTCGTGAGCGACGCCTGCGGCCACGCGCGCGACGGCCTCGAGCTGGGTCAGGCTCTTCACGCGCCGCGCGAGCTCGTCGCGGCCCGACTCTCCCTCCAGCAGCGAGTGCAGCGAATCGACGTCGCCGTCGTCGGCGAGGAAGCCGTCGCCAGCCAACTCTTTGCGCACCGATACGCGCAAGAACGTCGTCTCGCTCTCGGTACGGCCTTCGCCGTCCGCCGGTTTATCTGCCTCGGCCAGGCGCCCTCTCTCGGAAGTGAAGAGGCGACCTCGCGGTCGCGCTCCAGAAGCACAGATTAACCCGGCAGATCCCCTGCGGCCACGCCGATCCGGCGGCTCGGCCGCGGAATCCGGCCATCAGGTCGCGGGCACGGCGCTCCCGATGTCGCCATTTCGACGACGGAGTAGGCGCTTCGGCGCCAGCTCGCGAGAATTGGGGCATCGTCCGGGGCGCGGTGACGGGCTACGCTCTCCTCTTCAGGCAAGTCTCATTTTGAACGCGCCGAGGGTTGGGTATCCTCGGCGAGTCACGAGACCGGGCAATTTTCATGGGCAAGATCATCGGCATCGATCTCGGCACGACCAACTCTTGTGTGTCCGTGCTCGAGGGAACGAATGCTCAGGGCCAACCCGAGGTGAAGGTGATCGCCAACGCCGAGGGGGCTCGAACCACCCCGAGCGTCGTGGCTTTCACGCAGAAGGGGGAGCGATTGGTCGGTCAGGTAGCGCGACGCCAGGCCGCAACCAACCCGGACAGCACGATCCACGCGGTCAAGCGGCTGATGGGGCAGAAGTTCGACTCGCACTCGGTTCAGCAGCACCTGCGCAACGCGGGCTATCACATCACCCAGCACGAAAACGGCGACGCCTGGGTCGAAGTGCAGGGCAAGGCGCTGTCCCCGCCCGAGGTCTCCGCCTACATCGTGGGCGCGATGAAGGAGATCGCCGAGGTCTACCTGGGCGAGCCCGTGACCGAAGCGGTCATCACCGTGCCTGCGTATTTCGACGACGCCCAGCGCCAGGCCACCAAGGACGCCGGTCGCATCGCCGGGCTCGAGGTCAAGCGCATCATCAACGAGCCGACCGCTGCGGCGCTGGCCTACGGGCTAGACAAGAAGGATCGCGAGATCATCGCGGTCTACGATCTCGGCGGCGGCACCTTCGATATCTCGATCCTCGAGATTCAAAACGGCGTTTTCAGCGTCAAGGCGACGGGCGGCGACACGCACCTCGGCGGCGAGGACTTCGACGCGCGGATCATGGACAAGCTCGCCGAGGAGTTCCTTGCGCAAAAGGGCGTCGACCTGCGCAAGGACCGCACCTCGCTGCAGCGCCTGCGTGAAGCCGCGGAGAAGGCCAAGCACGAGCTGTCGTCGTCGCTCGAGACCGAAATCAACGTGCCCTTCATCGCCTCCGGCCCCTCGGGGCCGATGCACCTCGAACGCACGTTCAAGCGCAGCGAGCTCGAGATCCTGACGCGCGATCTGGTCGATCGCACGCTCTCGGCCTGCCGCGCCGTGCTCGCCGACGCCAAGATCACGGTCGACAAGATCGGGCAGATCGTGCTGGTCGGCGGCATGACGCGCATGCCGGCCGTGCAGCGCGCCGTCAAGGAGCTGTTCCTGCGCGAGCCCCACAAGGGCGTGAACCCGGACGAGGTGGTGTCGGTCGGCGCGGCGATCCAGGCGGGCGCGCTGAGCGGTGCGATCGACGAGGTGCTGCTGCTCGACGTGACGCCGCTGTCGATCGGCGTCGAGACCGGCGGCGGCGTGTTCACGCGGCTGATCCCGCGCAACACCACCGTCCCCACGGAGCGCAGCGAGATCTTCACGACCAGCGTCGATAACCAGTCGTTCGTGCCGATCCACGTGCTCCAGGGCGAGCGCGAGATGGCGCAGGACAACACCAGCCTGTCGCACTTCGAGCTCACGGGGATCCCGCCCGCTCCGCGCGGTCTGCCCAAGATCCAGGTCACGTTCCGGATCGACGCCAACGGCATCCTGGCCGTCGAGGCGCGCGATCTCGGCACCGGGAAGGTGCACGCCATGAGCGTGACGCCGACCAGCGGCTTGTCGCAGACCGAGATCGATCGGCTGATCAAGGAAGGCGACAAGTACAAGGAGTCGGACGAGCTGCGGCGCAACCTGGCCGAAGCGCGCAACCAGGCCGAGACGCTGATCTACACCACCGATCAGGCGCTCGAGGCGTACGTCGATCTGCTGAAGCCGGAGCAGCTCGAGAACGTGAAGGCGCGCGTCGAGGCGCTGCGCAAGATCCTCGGAACCGGCGCCAGCCTCGACGCGATCCGCAGCGCCTACTCGGAGCTCGAGAGCGCGACGTTCGAGCTCGCCGAGGCCATGTACGGATCTGCCGGCTGAGCGGTGCTCGGCGTCACCGGGCTCGTCACGCTGACGGCTGGCAGCGAGCGCTCGGCGGGCGCCACGGTCTCGGGGATCTTCGACAGCTCGCCCGCGATGTGGCTGGCGATGGCGTCGATCACCTCGCTCGCGCCGATGCCGAGCGGCTTCCCGTAGGCGAACTCGGCGCGGGAGCGCGACTCGAGCGAGGACGTCGCGAGCGTCTGTTGGCCGCGGATCAGCCGAAACTTGCCGCGCCCGAGCGCTGCCCAGCCCGGGCCGCCCTCGCTCGGCGGGACGGCTTCCATGCGCAGCTCGATCACGAGCCGGTAGTCGCCCGGGTGCGGCTCGTCGCCGGGTCCGAGCACGGGGGCGTCCGGAAAGCTCGTCCACAGCGACTGCGACAGGGCCGTCGCCAGCGCTCCGTGCACGTCCTCG
>JALYWZ010000137.1 GCA_030852505.1 Myxococcota bacterium
CACCGTCGAGGAAAACGGCGCGCTGATCGTGCGGCGCTGGCGCGTCGACTCGAGCCCCGCGGCGCCGGTCGAGCCGTTCGGCGCGCCGGTCGTCGAGTTCTTGCCCAGCTTGCAGACCGGCTGGGGCATGTCGCTCGAGCGCACGGTTCAGGCCATGGCCGACGGCGCCTTCGATCCCACGCCGCGCGATCCGCGCATCACCCGGATTGCGGAGCAACTCGTGGGCGGGGTCCCCAAAGAAAAACGCGCCGAGCGCGCGCGGCGCCTCTACCGCTGGCTCGTCAACAACGTCGAAGAGGGCGGCGAGAACGACGGCCGGCGCGTGATCATCGGCAGGAACGGCAACCTCTGGCGCGGCTACATCGCTCTGTGCCGCGCGCTCGAAATCCCGATCGACTACGGGGTCGCCAAGAGCCGCCTCACCGTCCCGCCGACGGGCCCCTTCTCGGAGTCGCTGCAGTTCTCGCTGCCGCTCTTGCGGATCGGCGTCGAGCAGGGCCCGCAGTGGCTGTCGTTCGGCGGAAAACATGCGCCGTTCGGCTATGTCCCGGCCGAAGCCCGGGGAATGCCCGCGCGCGTCTTCACGGACCAGGGCACCGAATCGGCCACCGTGCCGGCCGACGGCATCGTCGACCGCGTCGTGTACAAGGCCGACGTCCAGCTCGAGAAGGACGGCGGCGCCGAGGTCGCGCTCGAGCACACCCTTTACGGCCGCTACGCCGCGGGCCTGCGCGGCGCGCTGTCCGAGATGTCCGAGCAACAGATCCGCGACGTGGTCGAGAGCCGGCTCGTCGGTTATGCGCTGCGCGGCGCGCGCCTCAAGACTCACTCGATCGTCAACCTCGGCGCTCCCGAGCAACCGCTGGTGATCCGCACCACCTCGCACGTCCCGGCCTTCGCCCAGGTCGCGGGCGGCGTGCTGCTCGTGACGCCGCCGTTTGCGCCACGCCTCGGTCAGCTGGCGGCGCTTCCGGCACGCCAGACCCCGCTGCTACTGGTCGAATCCACCGAGCAAGAGATCCTGTTGAACCTCAAATTGCCGGCCGGCGCTCACACGCCGACCAACGTGACCAAGGGCGAAATCCGCGATGGCGACCGGCGGATCGTGATTCACGATCGCGTCGAGGGCGGCGCGCTCGTCCTGGATCGCAAGGTCTCACTCCCCGCGGGCCGTATCCAGACCGACGCTTATCCGAAGTTCGCGAGCTTCGCCCGCGCAGCGGACGACGCCTTGTCCTCGAGCATCCGCGTCAAGCTCTGAGCAACGCTCTTCCAGCGTGTGTGGACCCGCGCTCCAACGACGGGCTTCGCAACTCCAAAATCACAGTCACGATCCTGACTGTGTTTTCGTGTTGGCGACGCATCCCTCGCCAGCGCTCGGTGGCCAGTCCCCCCGCGGGGCCGGGCGCCAGGCGATTAGTCGCTGCGCTGCCCCGCCTGAACCGCGGTCAGCGCAATCGTGTACACGATGTCTTCGACCAGGGCGCCGCGCGAGAGATCGTTGACCGGGCGCCGCATGCCCTGGAGCATCGGGCCGATGCTGATCACGTGCGCGCTGCGCTGCACGGCCTTGTAGGTGGTGTTGCCCGTGTTCAAGTCCGGGAAGACGAACACGGTGGCACGGCCCGCGACGGGGCTGTTCGGCGCTTTGGCGCGCGCCACGTCGGGGATCGCCGCGGCGTCGTATTGGAGCGGTCCGTCGAGCACGAGATCCGGGCGCTTTTCTCGGGCGATCCGCGTCGCGGTCCGCACCTTGTCCACGTCGGAGCCGGAGCCGGATTCGCCGGTCGAATAGCTGATCATGGCCACGCGCGGCGTGATCCCGAAGCGCTCGGCCGAGTCGGCGCTCTGGATGGCGATGTCGGCGAGCATTTCCGGGTCCGGATCCGGGATCACGGCGCAGTCTCCGTAGACCACGACCTGCTCCGGCAGACACATGAAGAAGACGCTCGAGACGGCCTTGGCGCCGGGGCGAGTCTTCACGATCTGCAGGGCCGGACGGATGGTGTTGGCCGTGGAATGTACGGCGCCCGAGACGAGGCCGTCCACCTCGCCGAGCGCCAGCATCATCGTGCCGAGCCAGACGTTGTCCTCGAGCAGCTCGGCGGCGTTCTGTTCCGACAGCGCCTTGTGCTTGCGCAGCTCCACCAGCGGCGCCACGTAGTTCTTGCGCAGCGCGCTCGGGTCTAGGATCTCGACGCCGTCCGGGAGCTCGATTTCCTGGGCGGCCGCGGCGCGGCGCACCTCCTCCGGGTTTCCCAAGAGCACGCAGCGCGCGATGCCGCGCTCGGCGCAAATCACGGCTGCGCGCACGGTGCGCGGCTCGCTGCCCTCGGGCAGCACGATGCGCTTCTTAGCGGCCCGCGCCATCTCCGTCAGGCGGTACAGGAACGCCGCGGGCGACAGGCGCGCTTCCACGGGGACCTGCGAGTGGCGCGCGATCCAGTCCGCGTCGATGTGCTCGGCGATGAACTCCATGCCGCGCTGCGCGCGCTCCAGATCGTCGATCGGGATCTCGCTGCTCATCTGCGACACCGCCGTCGCGGTCTCGTAGCTGTTGCCGTTCACTCGCAAAACCGGCAACCCCGTCTCGAACGCGGGCCGGCAAAGCTCCAAAACCTGCGCCGGGATCTCGAGGTTTCCGGTCAGAATCAGACCCGCGATCGGGATCTTGGAGGCGGAGGCGAGCGCCGTCAGCACCACCACGTCGGCGCGGTCTCCCGGCGTGATCAAGATCGAGCCCGCGGTCATGGTGTGCACGAGGTTCGGCAGCGTGCGCGCGAGCAGCGAGATGCGCCGTACGCGCCGCAAGCCGATCTCTCCCTCGTGAAGGATTTCGGCGTCGAGGTAGCGCGCGATGTCGATGGTGCGGCAGGCCGTGAGCTCCGGGTTCTCGGGGATCACGCCGATCACGTTGAGGTCGGCGCGCCCGAGCGGATCGCGCAGCCTCGAGGTGTCGAAGAAGCCGCTGGCTCGCGCTTTTCCGTCGGCTACGGGCACGCGGTTGATCAGGGTCGCGATCACGCGGCCGCCTTGAAAACCGCCGTAACGGCTGGCGGTGAGCTCGAGCCGCGCTTCGAACTCGGCGAGCGGCGTGTTGCCGAGCGCACCGGCGAGGATCACCTCCGCTCCCAGCGTGCGGACCAGCTCGCGGTTGAGCTCGCCCTCCACGCCGCTGTCGTGGCGATCGACCAGGCCCTCCACGATCACGACATCGGCATCGCCCGCGGATTCGTGGAAGCCGCGCATCACCTGGTCCAGCAGCTCGTCGAGCTTGTTCGACGATAGGAGCCGCTCGGCCTCTTCGAGCGGAACGGGCGTGGCCGGTTGCAGTGAGCTCGTGCGGCGGATGAAGTACGTCGAGCGCTCGGGGCCCGAATCGCGCGCTGACTGCTGACCGATGGGCTTGTAAAAAGCCACGCGGACGCCGCGGTTGTCGAGCGCGCGCACCAAACCGAGCGACAGCGAAGTGAGCCCCACGCTGCTCCCGCTCGGAACGAGGTAAAGCGTGTGCGCCATCAGCGACCGCCATCCCGGGCCAGCCGCAGCGCCTCGCGCGCGATCACCAGCTCTTCATTGGTGCCGACGACGAGCGCCGTGCGCACGGAGCCGTCGCGCGTGATGCGTCCGCCGCTGTCCTTCCCGTGCCGGAGGTTCCGCTCCGGATCCAGCTCGAAGCCCAAGATCGAAAGCCCTTTCAGCGTGTCCTGTCGCACGCTCGCCGCATGTTCGCCGATGCCGCCGGTGAAGACCAGCGCGTCGAGCCGCTCGAGCCCGGCGCACAAGCCGAGCACGGTCTTGGCCAGGCGATAGCAGAACACTTCGACGGCGATGGCGGCTCGCTCGTCGCCTTGCTCGCGGGCCTCGAGCAGCGTCCGCATATCGTTGCTCCGGCCTGAAAGCCCGAGCAAGCCGCTCTTCCGAGTCAGGAGCTCCGTGATCTGCGCGAGCGATTGGCCGGTACGCTCCGCGAGGAACTGGTGCAGCGCCGGATCGACGTTGCCCGATCGCGTGCCCATCACCAGGCCCTCGAGCGGCGTCAGACCCATGCTGGTGTCGATGCTCTTTCCGCCGCGAACGGCGGTCGCGCTGCAACCGTTGCCGAGGTGCGCGGTCACGAGCTCGAGCTCGGCGAGCGGGCGGCCCAGGCGGCTGGCTGCCTCTTCGGCGACGTAGCGGTGGCTCGTGCCATGAAAACCGTAACGGCGCAGCTGGTGCTGCTCGTACAGCTCGTACGGCACCGCATACAGGAACGCACGGCGCGGCAGGCTCTGGTGAAAGGCGGTATCGAACACGGCCACTTGCACCAACCCCG
Source organism: Myxococcota bacterium (assembly GCA_030852505.1). Classification (GTDB taxonomy): domain Bacteria; phylum Myxococcota_A; class Polyangia; order Polyangiales; family Polyangiaceae; genus PMG-095. The sequence continues at coordinate 4,316 of JALYWZ010000137.1, forward strand.
GAAACGCGCGCCGCGCGGCCTCGATGCCCAACAGGTTGGCCGGATTGTGGAGCGGCGCGAGCGCTGTGCACTCGCGGATGGCCTGCACCGTCCGGTCGTCGATCACGACGCTCTCGGAGAAGGCCTCGCCGCCGTGCACCACGCGGTGACCGATCGCGGAGATCCGTGCGTCGTCACCGAGCTCGGCAAACACGCGCTCGAGCGCCTCGGCGTGGCCGCCGCCTTCCAGGCGTTCGGCGATGCCCTGGCTCACGACGGCGCCCGTCTCCGGCTCGATCAATGCGTACTTGAGTGAGGAGCTACCGCTGTTGATGACCAAAACTCGAGACATCGTGCCGGAAACCTAAGTAACACGACTGTCACCGCGCCTCGGAGTCGCCCCTGTTTCACGGCTCGGCGACGCGGCGGATTGACACGCAGCGTGGCGATTCTGAGGGCGCGGGACCCGCGCAATCGGACCGCTTTCTTCGACGAAGTCGCGGCGCGGCGCGGCGACGCTGCGCGGCATCGAACCTGCAATGAGTCCGACGACATGGGCTCCCCCGAATCGTTTCCCCAACCGCAGCCGCCGACCGGCCGTGAACACCAGATGGATCCGGCGCCCGACTACGGCGTCGACAGCTACCGCGGCTACGGCCGGCTGCGCGATCGCGTGGCGCTCGTCACGGGTGCGGACAGCGGGATCGGGCGCGCGGTGGCGCTGGCTTTCGCGCGCGAGGGCGCCGACGTGGTGATCGGCTACCTCGAAAATCACGAGGACGCCGAGGAGACCCAGCGCGTCGTCAACGATGCCGGACGCCGCAGCCTGGTAGTCGCCTCCGACCTCTCGACGGAAGCGGGCTGCGCCGAGCTCGTCGAACGCACGGTGCGCGAGTTCGGCCGGATCGACATCCTGGTCAACAACGCGGCCAAGCAGGGCAAGGTCGTGGATCGCTTCGAGGATCTCGACGCCGAACGCGTGGAGAGCACGTTCCGCGTCAACGTGCTCAGCATGTTCCACCTGGTGCGGCTGTCCCTGCCGTACATGAAGGCCGGCGCTTCGATCATCAACGTGGCCTCGATCCAGGCTTACGCGCCCTCGGCGGCGATCCTCGACTATGCGTCGACCAAGGGCGCGATCGTGACCTTCACGAAGGGGCTCGCGCAGTCCTTGGCCGATCGCGGCATCCGCGCCAACTGCGTGGCGCCCGGCCCGGTCTGGACGCCGCTCGTAGTGCAGTCGTTCGAGTCCGAGAAGCTGTCGCGCTTCGGCAAGGATACGCCGCTCGGGCGAGCCGCTCAGCCGCGCGAGCTCTCGCCCGCCTTCGTGTTTCTGGCCAGCGACGAGTCGAGCTACGTGAACGGAGAGGTGCTGGGCGTCACTGGCGGAAAACCGCTGGCGTGAGCGGCCACGCGCGACCCGCTTTTGCTCGACTTCTATGAACGAACCCGACACCGAACCACAGCGGCGTTTTCCGATTGGCGCCGAGCTCCTGCGCGGAGGTGCTCACGTTCGGGTCTGGGCGCCCGAGCGCGAAAGCGTCGAGGTCGTGCTCTGCGACGAGAAAGACGTCCCCCAGCGCGCCGAGCGTTTGCGGCGCGACTCACAGGGGTATCATGGCGGGGCCGTTCGCTTCCTCGGCCCCGGTAGCCGCTACGGTTTCCGCCTCGACGGCGACGAGAAGCTGTATCCCGACCCCGCGTCCCGCTTTCAGCCGAGTGGCCCGCACGGGATGTCCGAGCTCGTCGATCCCTCCAAATTTTCCTGGAGCGACAGCGGGTTCCCGGGCCTCGGCCCGCGCGGCCTCGTGATCTACGAGCTGCACTTCGGAACCTTCACTCGCGAGGGCACGTTCCGCGCCGCCATGGCCGAGCTCGCGGAGCTGCACGCGCTCGGGGTCACGGTCGTCGAGTTGATGCCGGTCGCTGATTTTCCCGGGCGTTTCGGCTGGGGCTACGACGGCGTGAACCTGTGGGCGCCGAGCCGCAACTACGGCACCCCCGACGACCTGCGCGCCTTCGTCGATCGCGCGCACCAGCTCGGGATGGGGGTGATCCTCGACGTCGTCTACAACCACTTCGGGCCGAGCGGGAACTACGTTCCGGCTTTCTCGCCGCACTACCTCAGCACGCGCTACGAGAACGAGTGGGGTGACCCGCTGAACTTCGACGGCCAGTGCTCGGCGCACGTCCGCGAGTTTTTCGCTGAGAACGCGCGTTATTGGATCGAAGAGTTCCACCTCGACGGGCTGCGTCTCGACGCCACCCAGTCCCTCCACGACGCATCACCGAAGCACATCGTCGCGGAGGTGGTCGAGCGCGCGCGGGACGGCGGTAAGCGCCTCGGAAAGCAGATCTACGTCGTCGCCGAGAACGAGCCGCAGGAGTCTCGCCTGGTTCGTCCGCTGGAGCGCGGCGGCTACGGCTGCGACGCGCTGTGGAACGACGACCTGCATCATTCGATGTGCGTCGCGCTCACCGGCCGGCACGAGGCCTATTACTCCGACTATCGCGGGACCGTGCAGGAGCTGCTCTCGGCCACGAAGTGGGGCTTCCTGTACCAGGGCCAGCACTACTTCTGGCAGAAGCAGCGGCGCGGGCGGGCGTCGCTCGATCTCGCCGCCACGAACTACGTCAGCTACCTGCAAAACCACGACCAGGTCGCGAACTCGCTGACGGGCGAGCGCATCCATCGGCTGTGCAGCCCGGCTTCGCTGCGGACGATCACGGCGCTGTGGCTGCTCTCGCCAGCGACGCCGATGCTGTTTCAAGGGCAAGAGTTCGCGTCGTCGGCGCCGTTCTTGTTCTTCGCGGACCACGAGCCCGAGCTCGCGAAGCTGGTCGACCAGGGGCGGCGGGACTTTCTGTCTCAGTTTCCGTCGATCGCGAGCCTGTCCTCCGAGTCGCTTCCCTCCGCCGCTGCGCTCGAGACGTTCGAGCGCTGCAAGCTCGACTTCTCCGAGCGCCTGAGCCACGCCGAGATTTACGCGCTGCACCGCGATCTCTTGAAGCTGCGCCACGAGACACCCGCGTTTTCTCAACAACGCGCGGACGCCGTTCACGGGTCGATCCTCGCGGAGCGCGCTCTCGCGCTGCGCTTCGTCTCCAGCGCCGCAGACGCGCTGCTGCTCGTGAACCTGGGCGAAGACCTGGAGCTGCGTCCCGCCCCCGATCCACTGCTCGCGCCGCCCGAGGGCGCTGATTTCCGCTTGTCGTGGTCGAGCGAGGATCCTAAATATGGCGGGAAGGGCTCGGGCACGCCGCACCGAGAAGGGATCTGGCAATTGCCCGCGCAATCGGCGCTGGTCTTCATCGCGGCGCCAGAAGGGGACGAACGCCGATGAGCTCGCACACACATCACTGGTGGCAGCAGGGGATCGTCTATCAGGTCTATCCGCGCTCGTTCCGCGACACGAACGGCGATGGCATCGGGGACTTGCCGGGCATCGTCGAGAAGCTCGACTACCTGAGCTGGCTCGGCGTGGAAGCGCTGTGGGTCTCGCCGATCTACCCGTCGCCGATGGCTGACTTCGGTTACGACGTCTCGGACTACTGCGACGTCGACGGCATCTTCGGAACGCTCTCGGACGTGGACGACCTGGTGCGCGAGGCACACGCGCGCAACCTGAAGGTGATCCTGGATTTCGTACCGAATCACACGTCCTCGCGTCACCCGTGGTTCATCGAGTCCCGCGCGTCGCGCGAGAACCCGAAGCGCGACTTTTACATCTGGCGCGACGCCAAGGACGACGGCTCACCACCCAACAACTGGCTCAGCGTTTTCGGCGGCAGCGCCTGGGAGTGGGACGAAACCACCCGCCAGTATTACTACCATGCGTTCCTGAAGGAGCAGCCCGACCTCAACTGGAGGAACCCTCAGGTGCGCCAGCAGATGTACTCCGCGATGGCCTTCTGGCTCGATCGCGGCATCGACGGCTTTCGCGTCGACGTGCTGTGGCACCTGATCAAGGACGCCGCTTTGCGCGACAACCCGCCGAACCCCGACTACCAACCGGGGCCCGGTCACGCCCCGTACAACGCGCTGAGCCCCGCCTACTCGACGGACCAACCGGAGGTCCACGACATCGTGGCCGAGATGCGCGCGCTCACCGATCGCTACTCGGAGCGCGTGTTGATCGGAGAGATCTATCTGCCGATCCAGAAGCTCGTCGCCTACTACGGGCGCGATGGGCGCGGCGCGCACCTTCCCTTCAATTTCCAGCTGATCACGCTGCCGTGGGAGGCACGCCGGATCGACGCCGCGATCAGTGAGTACGAAGGCGCGATGCCGGACCACGGCTGGCCGAACTGGGTGCTCGGCAACCACGACCAGCCCCGCATCGCGAGCCGCGTGGGACTGGCACAGGCGCGCGTCGCGGCCATGATGCTGCTCACGCTTCGCGGAACGCCGACTCTCTATTACGGCGACGAGCTCGGCATGCGCGACGGCGTGATCTCCTCGGAAGAGGTGCAGGACCCGCAGGAGAAAAACCTGCCCGGCCTGGGCCTGAACCGCGATCCGGCGCGGACCCCCATGCAATGGGACGCGAACCCGGGCGCCGGCTTCAGCTCCGGGCGGCCCTGGCTACCGCTCTCGTCGGACAGCCCGCGGGTGAACGTCGAGCTCCAGCGCCGCGATCCGGACTCGATGTTGAGCTTCTATCGGCGCCTGATCACGCTGCGCCGGCACGAGAACGCGCTGTCCGTCGGCAGCTACACGCCGCTCGCGGTCGAGGGCGATCTGCTCGCGTACAAGCG
>JALYWZ010000699.1 GCA_030852505.1 Myxococcota bacterium
TTCTCGGAGAGCCCGGCCGTCGCCACGTCGGCGCGTGCGTGGACGGCGAGCAGGTCTGCGCGAGAAACGGCGAGCTCGAGACGCGCTGGGGCGAGTGCAAGGGCGGGATCCTGCCGAAGCCCGAGGTGTGCGACACGCTCGACAACGACTGCAACGGCTGCGTCGACGATTTCGACGACTGCAAGCCGACCGGTTCGTGCCCGGGTCCTGGCGATCCGCGGATCCCGGTGGGACAGCCGCTCGCGCCGTACCCCTTACGCGGGCGCGACTTCTTCACCGGCGAGGCCACGCGCTGGTCGTGGACGGTCGTGGGCGGCCCGTGTGACGCGCTGAACGCGGGCTCGCCGAGCTTCGTGCTCAGCGACGCGAGCTCCGAGACCGCCACCTTCACTCCGAGGCTGAGCGGCGACTACACGGTGACGATGACGGTGACGCTGCCGGACGGAACACTGTTCACGTGCACGTGGATCGTGCACATCCAGGGCCCGGGTCTGCGCGTCGAGATGTGTTACCCGGAGAGCACGACGCAGGACCTCGACCTCTACTTGAAGCAGCCCGGGAAGACGACGCCCTGGTTCACGGGCGATGATCAGTTCAGCACCTCGCTCGACCAGTGTTGCTGGGCGAACTGCGAGGCCAACCTGCGCGGCACGTCGGTGATGCCCGTGCCCGCCGAGCCGGTGACCCGCGCGGATTGGGGCTATGCGACCAGCCCGCTCGCGTTCTGCGAAGGCGGGCCGCAGGGTGATGCTTGGCGCGGAGTCGGCTACTGCGCGAGCCCGCGCCTCGACATCGACAACAACCTGCAGGAAGGCACGGGTTTGCCGGAAAACATCAACGTCGACGCGCCGCGCGAGGGCGAGACGTTCCGGATCCTGGTCGCGAACTTCAGCGGGGAGCTGTCGCGTCCGCTGGTGAACGTGTACTGCGACGGCCACCGCGCGGCGACGATCGGCGCTGCCCCCGATCTGGTGCCGAACTTCAGCGGTACTCCGGGCAGCATCGGCGTCGGCGCGCTGTGGCGCGTTGCCGACGTGACGACTCACCTGGACGGCACGAAAACGAGCTGCACGGTCAGCGTGCTCCACGCGCCCGGATCGACCAGCGCCTTCGACGTCACCTACGACGATCCCCGCTACTGAGTGGACCGCCGTTCTCTGCCGGCGGCGTCACAGAGCCTCGAGGAAGGCGAGCAGATCGCGGCGTTCTCGTTCCGTGAACACGAACCCGAGGTGCGCCTCGTAGTGGTCGATGACCTCGTCGAGCGTCTCGGCGATACCATTGTGGAAGTACGGCGCCCGCGCCGCGAGGGCACGCAGCGTGGGGGTCTTGAAGGCCCCGAGATCGCTCCACAGCCCGGTGACCTGACCGCGCCCCGCGTCGCTGAGCTGTCGGGTTTCACCCGTAGCTCGGTTGCGGAACGTGTAGAGCGGCAGGTCGGGGGTCCTGGCTTCCGCGGAGGCGGTCCCGATGTCGAACGTCCGGTTCTGGACGTTGGTGCCGTTGTTGGCGGAGTCGTGACACCCGGCGCACGAGCCCCCAGGCGCCTTGGGCGCGTTGAAGAGCTCCTGCCCGCGGGCGATCTGCGCGCGCTTCTTGTCCGCCCCGCGGTGTGAGCAGCGGCCCGGCACGAGCTCGAGCCAGGCATCGAACAGATCCCAGCGGCCAGCGCGCTTTTCTTGGCGAGCGAGCAGCTCCGGGCTGCCCTCGGCGCCGCACTCGTCGAGCCTGCCGACACCGGGCACGAACACGCGCGTCGTGAACAGCGAGCTCTCGAAGTCGACGATTTCCTCGATCACGGCCGCAGGCGCGGGTTCACCCTGTTGCCCGCCGGTCACGTTGCGCGTCGCCTGATTGACGAGCCCCGCACGTTGATCCGCACCGATGCTGTTGCCTCCGTCCCAGTTCACGGTGGCGCTACCCAGCGGAAAGTCGATCGTGGGTAGCGCGCGGCGCCACTGCACCAGGCGGTTCAGGTTCGCGAAGCCGTGGGGATCATCGACGGCCACGAGCTCCCACTCCGCACCGTCGCGCGGCGCCCCACCGCGACGGAACACGCCCCTGCTCAGCATCATCGAGTAGCCCTGGCGGCGCCCCCGCAGCGACGATGCGTCGAGCGTATCGGGGTTGTCTGCGTCGAGCGGGTTGAAGATGGGATGCAGTCCGCGAGTCTGCGCGAACAGCGAGCGGATCGTGCGGGGTGTGATCGACCAGGCCTCGCTCGGCAGATGACAGGTCGCGCAGCTGCGCCCGTTCGTGCCTTGCGCCTGGAAAAATTCGCCGTGCGGATCGATGGGCCCCAGCGTGCTGAAGGTCTCGGACTGTCCATGTTTCTGGAGCGCCTCGCTGCTTCGGGCGACGTCTTCCGGGGCGGCCTCTCCGCAAGCGCTGACGAGGATTGCCGAGACGAGCAGTGTGGCGGTGCCCCCGAGTGCGCTGACCTGTCGGACCATGGATCCCTCCTCTCGAGCTCCCTGTGCTCGACTTGTTTTCCGTGGGGGACGCTAGGCGCGGAGTACTCGGGGATCAACGCGAAATTTGCGCCAGGCCGCTCCTGCCGATGCCGGCTACTCTTGAGTCTCATGAGCAGCTCGAGCGATGAATCCCCGGTCGAGATCGTCACCGCCGGCGGACGGAAAGTGCTCGTCACTCACCCGAGCAAGCCCTATTTCGCGCAGCAGGCGAAGCACACCAAGCTCGACGTGGTGCAGTACTATCTCGCCGTGGCCGACGGCGCGCTGTCGGGGATCCGCGACCGCCCGCTGGTGCTGAAGCGCTTCGTCAACGGCGCGCACGCGCCGGCGTTCTATCAAAAGCGCGCGCCGCAAAAGCTGCCGGCCTGGTTGCGCACCGTGACGCTGGCCTTCCCGTCGGGTCGCACCGCGGCGGAGCTCGTCGTCGATGACGCGGCGGGCGTTGCCTACGTCGCGAACCTCGGCTGCCTCGAGCTCCACCCGCACCCGGTGCGCTGGCAAGACCTGGAGCACCCGGACGAGCTTCGCGTCGATCTGGATCCGGGTCCGGGCGTGAGCTGGGACGACGTCCGCAAGGTGACGCTCGAGGTCCGCGCGGTGCTCGAGGAAATGCGCCTCGTGGGCTGGCCCAAGACCTCGGGCTCGCGAGGAATGCACGTGCTCGTGCGCATCCATCCCCGCTACACGTTCGACGAGGTACGGCGCGCGGCTCTGGCGCTTTCCCGCGCCGTCGAGCGTCGCGTGCCGGCGCTCGCCACTTCCAAGTGGTGGAAGGAAGAGCGGCACGGCGTCTTCATCGATTACAACCAGAACGCGAAAGACCGCACCACCTGCTCCGCTTACTCCGTGCGCCCGACGCCGGACGCGCGCGTCTCGGCGCCGCTCCGCTGGGACGAGGTCGCGAGCTGCGAGCCCGGCGACTTCACGCTCGCCAGCATGCCCGCTCGCTTTCGCGAGCTCGGCGATCTGCACGGCGGGATCGACGAAAGCGCGGGCGCGCTCGATGCGTTGCTCGAGCTCGCTGCGGCCGACGAAGCCTCGGGGC
>JALYWZ010000700.1 GCA_030852505.1 Myxococcota bacterium
GCACCAGCATCCGCCGCCGGGCGAGCTCGGGGGTGGGCGCAGCGTTGCCGCTCGCGAAGTTCATGAGCAGCATGCGGTTCAGTGGCGTCAGCTTCGGCTCGATGGCGATGAACACCCGCTCGCCCTCGAGCCGGGCCTCGTTGACGTTCGACCAGGGCACCGTCAGCCCCGTGCCCGAGGTCAGCGCGCCGGGCGCGTAGCCCTCGCGAAACGCGCCCACGCCGAGGTACGCCACGAACAACCCGTGGGGCGTGCATTCGACCTCTACGGCGCCAACGGCGTTGGAGCGCTCGTTGGCCACCGCCACCGCGCGGTATCTCATCGGGGCGGCGGGAGCCTAGTACGAAGCCAGGCTCGTTGCGAAACGCATCCGAACTCCAGGCCGGCAACTACCAAATTTCTTGGAGAAAACCGCAGCGGAAAGCAGTCTTGCCCAGAGCAGATCACGATCGGCGCGGGCAGCCCCCTCACGCCTGGCGGTCGGCGAAGGCGACCACGTGCTGCTCGATCAGCTCGAGGTCGTAGTCGAGCGTCGCGACATGGTACGAGCGCTCGAGCAAGAGCTCGGTCGTAGTGGCGGCGGTCAACAGGCCGAGCAACGCCCGCGAGTTGTCGGGATCCACGCTGTGATCCTGGCGCGAGTAGACGACCAGCACCGGGCAGCTCACGCGGGCGAGCCCTTCGCGGATCCGCGGCAGCTCGCGCGTGAACGAGTTGCCCGCGGCCGTCGGCATCCAGCCGTAGGCGTGTTCACTCACGCCGGGCTTGGCGATGTCGTCCTTGCGCAAGCCGGCGAGGGCGGCGGGTGCGAGCGGCAAGACGCGCTCGAGCACCGGACCGAGCTTAAGCGCCAGCCGTTGTCGATCGAGGATCTGCGCGTTGATCGAGACGACGCCTGCGAGCTTCGGATGCCGGCCGGAGGCCGCGATATCCAGCGAAATCGCGCCGCCCATCGATAGCCCCACCAGCACGACCCGGTCGGCCTGGTTCGAGAGCCGCTCGACCGTGGCGTGCGCTGCCGAAAGCCAGTCGGAGTAGCGCGTGCGCGCCATGTCCTGCTCGCTGGTACCGTGGCCCGGAAGCCTCGGCAGCTCGAGCCGGAAGCCCTGAGCAGCCAGGCGCTCTGCCAACGGACGGAGCGAGATCGGGCTGCCGGTGATGCCGTGGATCAACGCCAGGGCCGTGCCGGCGCGCGCGCCGTCGCCCGGAGCGTAGAAGGCCTCGGCGCCTGGCAGGACGCGATGTTCGACGACCTGGTTCATCGGGCGCTCAGAATAGATTGCCTTGGCGCGTGTCGCCGCGCTCGCCCCGGTAATCGAGCCCGAGGTGCTCGTAAGCGCGGCGCGTCGCGATGCGGCCCCGCGGCGTGCGGCCGAGGAAGCCTTGTTGCAAGAGGTAAGGCTCGTACACGTCTTCGATCGTGTCGCGCGGCTCGGCGAGCGCCGCTGCGAGCGTCTCGACACCGACCGGCCCGCCCTCGTAGTGCTCGATCAGGATGCCGAGCAGGCGCCGATCCATCTCGTCGAGCCCGCTCTTGTCGACGCCCAGCCGCTCGCAGGTCATCTCGACGATGCGCGCGTCCATCTTTCCGCTGCCCTTGACCTCGGCGAAGTCGCGAACGCGGCGAACCAGACGGTTGGCGACGCGAGGCGTGCCGCGCGCGCGGGAAGCCAACATGCGCGCGCCCTCGCGCTCGCAATCGATACCGAGCAGCAGCGCGCTGCGCTCGATGATGCGCTCGAGCTCCTCGGGCGGGTAGAAGTCGAGGCGGATCGACACGCCGAAGCGCTCTTGCAGCGGCTTCGTCAAGAGGCCCGTGCGGGTGGTCGCGCCGACCAGCGTGAACGGCCGCAAATCGAGGGTGATGCTCTCGGCGAACGCGCCGTCCCCGGTGGCGACGTCGATCCGAAAGTCCTCGATCGCCGGGTACAAGAACTCTTCGACCGCGGGGTTCAGGCGGTGGATCTCGTCGATGAACAGGATGTCGCCGCGCTCGAGCCGGGTCAGAATGCCGGTCAGTACGCCCTTGTGCTCGATGGCCGGGCCGCTCGTCACGAACAGCTTCACGCCCATCTCCTTGGCCAGGATGTTGGCGAGCGTGGTCTTGCCGAGGCCGGGCGGGCCCGAGAGCAAGATGTGGTCGAGCGGCTCCTTACGCTTGCGCGCGGCCGCCACGTAAACGCGGAGGTTGTCCTTGTGCTTTTCCTGGCCGACGAAGTCGTCGAGGCTGCCCGGACGGAAGATGCGATCGAAGCGCTCTTCGTCGCTCTGCGTCACGCCACCCACGAGCCGCGCTTCGGAGCTCTCTTCGGGGGACTCGGAAGCGCCGGCGTTTTTGGCCATGGAGGGCGCGACTCTACCTCGTATCCCGAGGTTTTTCGAGCACCTTGGCCTAGCCCGCCGCGGGCCCGGGCGGCGGCCGCGTGCTGGTGGTGGACAGCGGGGTGCCCTCGGGGATCGCGTGCAGCGTGACGCACAGCGCGCCGCCGCCGCCCTGATTTTTTCGGCGCACGACCTCCAGCTTGCCGTTGTGGAGCTCGGTGACGGCGCGCGCGAGCCGTAACCCGAGCGCGAGCCCCCGGTGTTCGCCGGCTTCGGGATCGCGGTTCGGATCGAGCATGGCCTCGAGCCGCGACACCGTGAAGCGCCGTGACAGGATCTCGACCTCGATCCGCACGCGGTCTTTCTCCGAGCTCGCGAGCAAACGCACCGTGGGAGACTCGGTGGTGCGCAGCGCGTGGGCGACGAAGGTGGCGAGCGCGCTCGGCATCCGCACGCGGTCCACGCGCAGGAAGCGATTCGGACCGCTGATTTCGATGACCACGGGCGCGTCGCGATCGGAGGCGAGCTCGCGGCCCTTTTGCGCGGCCTCGTTGAGCAGGCTCGCCACGTCCATCGGATCGAGCACGAGCGTGAGCTGCCCGGCCTCGACGCGCGCCGCGTCCAGGATCGTCTCGATCAACACCAAAAGCTCTCGCCCGCGGCGCTCGATCAGATCCAGGCTCTCGACCTGGCCGGGCGTGACGTTCTCCATCTTGCGCGCGAGCTCGGTGAAGCCGAGGATCGCGTTCAGCGGCGCCTTGAGGTCGTGGCTCACGCTCGCGAAGAACAGGCCGCGCATGCGGACCGCGCCCTTCCGGGCCTCGATCGCGCGCTCCTGGGCGATCGCGAACACACGGAAGCGCTGCGCCAGGCGATCGATGGCGCGGCCGAGGTCGGCCACGACGCGGAACCGCGCCGAGCGTAGGATGCGCGTGCTACCGCTCAGCACCGCGTCGGTGCCGAGCTCGCGCACGTTGCGGGTGGCGCCGCGCAGGTCCCGCGCCAGCGTCGCGCCGAGCGCCGTGCCGAGGAAACCGGCGATACCGGTCGCGATCAGCGCCACGAACACCGCGAAAGTGCTAAGGAATCCCACGGTCGAGCCGCTGAAGCGCACCTCGGCGCTGCCCTGCTCGAGCGGCGCGCGGAGCACGACCACGCCGTCGTCGCTGCGCGTCACGGAATAGCCGACCTTCGAC
>JALYWZ010000138.1 GCA_030852505.1 Myxococcota bacterium
GCTGCAGGCGCAGCCGGCGGCCTCTCTCGTCGGTCGAGCGGGCTTCGGAGGCGGCGCTCGCGCCTTCGGGAGCGAAGCGCGTGCCGAGCCCGCTCGTGTTCGGATTCAGCCGGTACTCCCAGAACGCCGTGCCGACGTCCATCAGGTTCTTCAACGATGCCCGGTAAGCCTGGCCCGTCAGAAACGACTGCCCCTGCTTGCGATCCATGAACAGCGTCTCGATCTCGCGATACGAGTAACCGCGGGTGTGCGCGGCCACCATGATGAAGGACTGCCAGTAGGCGTAGCGTCCCTGATGCCGCAGTAGGTCCTGCATCACTTCCTTCGCGCAGCACAAGAATCCGGACTTGTTGTCGCGGAGCTGCATGCCGAAGGTGCGGTTCAGGATCGTATTCAGGCCGCGGGAAAGCACGTAGCGGCCGTCCTTCAAACGCCCGACCGAGCTCCGCCAGCCTTGCACGATGTCGACGCTCGACTCCATCAGCGTGCGGTAAAGGCGCAGGATGTCTTCGGGCTGGTACTGCAGATCGGCGTCGATCACCGACACCTTGGCGCCGCGCGCGGCCTGGACGCCCGAGGCCCAAGCCGCAGCCAGTCCCTTGTTCTTTTCGTGAAAGACGCCGACCACGCGCCCCGGGTGGAGCGCTTCGTGGGCGCGGATCACTTCGGCTGTCCGGTCCCTCGAGCCGTCGTCTACCAGCACGAGCTCGGCTTGCAGCTTCCCTGCGTCGAAGACCCGGAGCGTCCGCTCGACGAGCTCGGGGATGTTCAGCTCTTCGTTGAAGCAGGGCACCACGACCGACAGGTCGAGCGGTACGCTGCTGTCATCGGCAGGCGTCGGCACGGTCGCTCCGTTCGCTCAGGCGCTCTTCTTGGCCAACACGCTGATCCCCGATTCCTGCACGTCGAGGTGCTGGATGCTGAGGCGCTCCTCGCGGCACCAGGCCTCGACCTCGTCTCGCGTGTGACGGTGCGCGTGCAGTGGGTGATACCAGTCGAAGTTGGTGATCACGTTGGACTCCCAATCCATCGTGTCGTTCCAATAGCACTTGAACATGTTCCAGTAGATGAAGCGCTGCAAGTCGTACTTACCAGCCTTGATCTCGAGCTCGGGGATGTCCGCCGGCACGTCGATCGTGAGCTTGAGATCGCTCATCATCTTGCCGAAGCGGGTGATGGCCTCGGAGGCGCGGTAGCAATCCTCCGGGCTCATGCCGACGGTCTGCGAGCGGATGTGGTCGTCGCAGAACTCGCGCACTGGCCCCTTCTTCTTGTACACGTAAAAGGCGATGTGCCCGCCGGGGGAAAGCCGGCTCACGAGGTGCGCGAGCGAGGCGCGCGTGCTCGGCGTGTGGTGGATCACCTGATCGCAGCCGATGAAGTCGAAGAACTGCTCCGGGAACGGCAGGCGCGTCAGGTCCGCCTGGACGAAGTTGGCGTTCGGCAGCGAGCCGAGGTCGCGGTAGGCGTTCTTCACCCCGTGGCTGATGTCGATGCCGAACACGGTGGCGTCCGAGTTCTTGGCGTACATCTCGGCGTCGCGGCCGTGGGCGGTGCCGGCGTCCAACACACGGCGCTTTCCCTTCAGGAACGCCGCCAGGTTCTCGACGGTCTTGAAGCCGTAGCGGTCCAGGTACCACTGTGAATAGTGGCCGATCGTGGCGCTGCGGTAGTTCTGGGCGCGCTTCCACTTCCAGGAGAAGCTCTCGACGGTCTCACCCTGACCTTCTTCGAACTTGTCGGTACGAACCATCAGCGGGACGCCGTCTTCGATCCGATACACGGCGCCGGAAGCGGAGCGGAGCTCGCCCTTCGTGACCTCGCCAGTGCCTTCGGCGTTCACGAGCTCGAGCGGCTCCTGGCTCACGGGGTCTCGGAGAAATTCGACGAGCGTGCGTTTCATGCGATGTCCTTTGGCGAGTTTGCGTGGGAGAGGGCGAGCTGCTTCAGGCACTCGCCGAGGAGGACGTGGTTCCAGTCCTTGCGATCGAAGGCGCTGCTGTTGAACAGCCACTGGTTCACTGGTGCCGGGAGCCCGTGCTTGATCTTGCGGCGCGTGATGCCGAGATCGTCGCCGACCAGCTGGCGCAGCGCCTTTCTGAGCAGCCACTTCCCCTGGCCGTCGCGGTACTTGAGGCGGTCGTCGAGGCGGAGAGAGAACTCGACCAGCCGATAATCGAGGAACGGGTTTCGCACCTCGAGCGAGTTTCCCATGCTGAGTCGATCCGCCATCACCAAAAGCGGTTGCAAGAACACGCTGGTCTCGATCCGGGTCAGGTTCTGCCCGAGCGTCAGATCGTCGCGCCAGCGCTCGGCGAAGAACTCGAGCAGGGGCGGCACCCCGGACATCCCGTGGCGGCTAGCCATCCTGCAGAAGCGCTCGAGCGGCGTGCCGAAGTAACGGCGGCAGAGCGTGCCGTACGGTCCACGGAAGTCCGGCTCGAGCTCCAGCTCCTCGCGCAGCAAGAGCTCGTTTCGGTAGTACCCGTTGAACAGCTCGTCCGAGCCTTCGCCGGACAGCGCCACCACGAAGCCGTCGCGACGCGCTCGTCGAGCCAGGCAGAACAGTGGAAACACGCTGAAGCTGCCGACCGGAAACTCGATCAGCCGGGCCAGCTCGGAGAAGGTGTCGAGGAAGTCCTGGCGTGTCGGCGTGACGATGCGCGACTCGAACCCGGCGTGCCGCGCGAACTCCACCACGTAGTCGCGCTCGTTGATGGTCTGTTCGAACTCCGAGAACTGGACGGTGTAGCTGACGTCGAGCTTGAGAACGGCCTGAATCAGCGAGGAGTCGACGCCGCCCGACAGGAAGATCGTTACCGGGACGTCGGCCAGCTTGCGGATCCGGCAGGCGTCCTCGAACAGGTGGATGAAGCGCTCGACGGCGACCGTCTCATCGGTGATTTCTGGAGTCGGGTCCGGGAGCTGCCACCAGCGGCTGAGCCGGTATTCGTTGGTGCTCGCGCGATAGAGAAGCGACTCACCCGGTCGCAGGCTCTTCACGTTGCGGAACGGCGTGTGCTCGTCGAAGTAGAACTCGAGCTCCTGACAGATCGGAACCTCCGCGAAGTCGAGGTTCTCGATCGCCTTGAGCTCGGAGGCGAAGCCGATGCCGCGGCGATCGTGAGTGTAGAACAGCGGCTTCTTGCCGACCCGATCCCGCGCGAGGAACAGCTCGTCGCCGCGCGCGATGGCGAGCGCGAACATGCCGTTCATCCGATTCAGGCATTCGGGTCCCCACTCGAGGTAGGCGGCGAGCACGACCTCCGTGTCACTCTGCGTCTGGAAGCGATGTCCCTTGGCCTCGAGGTCTCGGCGCAGCTCGAGCCAGTTGTAAATTTCTCCGTTGAACGCGATCACCGCGCCGTCCCGAGCCATCGGGTTTTCGATCGGCTTCTTGGTCACGACCGAGAGGCGGTTCTGACCGATCACCCAGCGCCGCCCCGAGGGAGTCTGGAAGTCGACCTGACCCTGTTGATCGGGTCCCCGATGCAACAGCAGCTGCGCAGCGTGCCTGCTGATCAGCTCGGGCGCGCCCCCGAAAATGCCACACATAGAAAAGCCTGTTCCTGGTGATGCTTTGCGCCGGTTTTTGCGCCGGGGGTCTATAGCACATCCGTTCTGGCTGTAACGCCAGCTGGAGCTTTAGCGGTCCAGTCGCAGGTAGAGGACGTCATGCAGTCGACCGGTCACCCGCTCCGAGCTCGCGATCGGCGCGACGGAGGCAGCCAGCTCGCGCATCTGATGCTCGGTCCGTTGGTACCGTCCCCGGTCGTTGGCGAAGACCCAACGCTTCAGGAAAGCTCGCGGATCAGCGGGGATCACGGGATCGACCACGTGGACGGTTCCGCCCTTCCTCACCACTCGATAAAGCTCCCGGATCACCGAGGCCGCCTGTTGGTCGTCGAGGTGATGGAAGGCGGCGACACAGAAGCTGACGTCGAACGCGCCGTCGTCGAACTCGAGGCGCGTCGCATCCATTGTCTCGAAGCCGCCGCCGTACTGCCGATTGGCGCGCTCGATGTAGTCGGGGTTCACGTCGATGCCGGTGTACTCGGTGCCCGGAAAGAATCGGCGGTGTGCCCCGACACCGCAGCCGACGTCGAGCACCCTGGCTCCGCGCGGAGCCGTGATCCGACGCTCGATCAGGTCCTCGTAGACCCACACCGTGAACGGAATCAGGCGCTGCGAGAGCGCGAACACGGTCGGGTTGTCGAAGACGCTACGGAGGTTCATGAGGGCGACCGCCTTGTTGTCATGGCTTCGGAGCGCGCGCTACTTCTCGCGAGCGAAGTAGGTCAGTCGATCGGAGTGGGCCACACGCTCGAACCCGGGGAGCTCGGGCGCGCCCGGGCAATTCTGCTCGACGATCGCGCGGTCTGCCGCGTCCAACAGCGTCGCCGGGTCGCCGGACAGCGGACGGCGGGGAAACGGCGGTGGTTTCGCAGGAAACCCGGGCGGCGCCATCGGTGAGGCCGTCAAGTCGGAGAGCTGAAACAGGCCGCTCCTCGGCCCCGCGCCGCACCCGAAGTAGAAGACGGTGGAGCGCTCGCTAGCGGGCGGCTCCTCCGGTAGCTCTCCAACGACCCGGCCCTGAATCGACTTCACGTTGACCAGGTGTTGCTTCACGTAGGTGTGGAAGATCAGGTCGCCAGCGAGCGAATCGTCGCCGAAGGTACGATCCCCCTGATAGACGACGTGTGTCACGCCGTTCTCGCGCAGCCAGCGGTGCAGAGCCCGCGACGATGCAAACGAGCCGTAGCTGATGCCGAACTGAAAATGCGGCCAGTCCCAGACGGTCTGATGCTTGATGCCGAGCCGAACGTGCGAGTGATGAAGCAGGATCTTCGAGCCGTCGGGAAGCGCCTCGCCGATGCGGGCAAAATCGTCGAAGGGGCGGGTGCGCTCCTCGAACTGCTTGGTGTACGACTGCCCGAAGAAGTCCGCGGCCATGGCCATGCCCGACTTCGCCGTCATCTTGTGGAGGGGCCAGAACAGCATGTCCAGGCCCCAGACCAGCTGCACACCGCCGAGCAGGAACAGACCCACGCGGGCGAGCTTGCCAGCGCGGTAGATCAGGATCGCCAGCGCCGCGATCGCCGCCGCCATCCACGGGATCAGCGGCTGCAAGTAGCGATCGTGAGCGAACATCAGCGCCCAGCAGGCGATGCCGACGTGCCCAGCCACGATCAACGCCAGGATCCGCCGCGTTCCGCGCAAGAAGGGCAGGCTGACGAGCCCGAACGTGAACAGCGAGCCGACGATCGGGAACGTGCCGTGGAAGTCCGGCCAGTTGTACAGACCGTACGAGTACTCGCGGAGGCCCCGCCAGATGGTCTGGAGCTTGACGTCCAGCGGCCCCTTCACCGCCCAACTCTCGACGTCGTACTGCGCGTACCAGAGCGGACCTTCCGGAACCCAGGGTCGCACCGCGAGGTGACGGTGCAAAATCGGGTACAGCGGATCGCCGTACCAGACCCAATTCTTCAACCAATGGGGGGCGGTGAGCGCGAGCCCGGAGACGAACGCCGTGGCTGGCCCGAGCACCCAGGCATTGCTCGCGGAGCGCCCGCGGAGCCGCAGCCAGCCTAGCCAAACGGCGCGCCCGAGCAGGGCCAGGACCGGGAAGACCGCGGCGAGCGGTGCTGTGTACTTGCTGAGCGCGAGGCCCGCCGCTTGCAGCGCGAACAACAGGCAGGCGCTGGGCCGCAAATCCCGCCAGGCGCGCGCCATCATCAGATAGGTCGGGATCGACCAGAGCGCTGCGACGTGATCCGAGGCGACGTACAGCGACGCGTCGTACAGGAATATCGCCGGGAAGAAGAACAGCGCCACCCACGACGAGCGGGCGCGCGCGTCCGGCACCAGGTAGCGCACGAGCGCGGGGATGCCCGGCAGCGTGAACAAGAAGATCACGAACTCGAGATGAGCGGCGAGCTCGACGCGATCGAACAACTGCGAGCCCGGAAGCAAGAACGCCCACGCGTACAGCACGGTCGCGAGCTGCGGCACGGTGGCGAACACCGGGCCTTCGGGCAAGCGCTCGATGCCTCGGGCGGCGACGTAGTGCTCGGCGAGGCCGAGGTGATACCACCGCGTATCGTATGCGGTATTTTCCGGAATCAGCGTCGGTACGTATAGGAAGAGCAGCGCCAAGGCGCCGAACGCAAAGGCGAGCACCTCGCCCGAGCCGAGCGGCTCGAACCAGGGACGGCCGGCGCGGCCTCTCCGCCACTCCAGCAAGTCCCGTGTGAGCTGTCTGGCACCAAGCGCGAACAGGCCGACCGGGATCAACACGAATGCCGCCGGGCGCAGACCGTGGAACAGGCCCGTGACGAACGTCGCGAGAAAGAAGCAATAAACGCCGGTAGCGAAGCTCAACGTGACGTGGCCGTCTTGCCGCTCCCCAGGACGGCTGAGGGCGCGCACGACCAGATTGCCCACGCTGAGCGAAGCGAGGGAGAAAGCGAGAGCCCCCGCCCACGACACCAGGTACCGAAAGAACAGCCACTCGCGAACCGGGTAGTGCCTGTCGAAGATCGAGGCCAGCCAGACAGTGGCCAGCGTCAGCGCGATGCCCAGGGCCGCGCTACGCCCGTGGCCGAGCCAGGAACTGGCCTTGGAGGAGCTCATTTTCGAACCGAGACGCGCTCGAGGTGCAGAATCGTCTTGCGCGGGACACGCAGCCGCACGAAGCGCGCTTCGGTGGGCTCGAAGGTCGCCACCCAGGCGTCGAAAAGCTGCGTGCGCTCGGCGACCTTTCGGTAGCTCTTGCCGTCCGTGCTGACCTCGATAATCAGCGGCACGGCGCGCTCACCGCCGCCGTCTCGGCGGTTTTGGACCTCGACCCGTCCGATGCGCTGGATGCTCTGGAGGTCGATCTCGAGCCAGGGCTCCTGCTCGTCGCGGGTGTGAAAGAAGATGCCGGTGTTGGCCCCGCCGCATTGACGGGCGGCTGGATTGCACTCGAACAAAGCGGAGCTCGCTCGCCAGGGCTTGAAGGCCGCGAGGTCCGGGCCGCGCGCTGCTCGCACCACGAGCACTGCCGTGCCCACGAGCAGGCCGAGTAGTAGCGCCAGGGCCGGATACAGGCGAAACGCGCGGAGCGTGCGGAGCTCGGACACCGCCGAGAGTCGGTCGTGCGCCCGCTCTAACCGAGCGCGGAGCCAGCGCTGCGAGTCTCGCGCGAGCCGTTCGAGCTCTTCTGGCGGTCGCTCGGCTCTTTCGTGAAAAGGTTCAGCGAACGCTCGGGCAAGGGCTTCGCTCGGAGCGTCCAGTTGCCCGACGCGCTCGAGCCAGTGGGCGGCTTGAGCGTAGAGCTCGAGCGCCAGCTCCGGCTCACGGTCGAGGGCATGGGGTGAATCGAGCAGGCGATCCGCCGCGCGCACCGCGCGCCGGGCTCGGGCCAGGAACAGCACTGGTTTCGGATCGCGCCGCTCGAGCTCCCGGGCCTCCGAAAGGCGCGACGACAGCGTGAGCCAGTCGAGCACGCGCCGCAGCAAGCCCCGCGCCTTCACTTGTTGCTTCACCGCTGGTTCGGTCATGGGTGTTCTGGTTTGGTAACGCGGTAGAGCCGCCAGCGGGCGCGTTCGAGCACGAGCTTCGTGCCGTAGCCTAGCGAAGAGCGAGCGCTCCGCACCGGGTCCTGGTGCTGGAAGCCCTGAACGAGCAGATAGTCGTAGTAGCGTCCGTGCTGGTCCATCGAGAACGTGCCGCTCCAGCCCGGAGCCGGCAGCGAAACATCCGTGTTCGAGAGCGGCTGCGACGGGATGTTCCAGAGGTACGGCGTGTAACCGTGTCCGACCGCGGTGAGATACGAGTAGAGCCCCTTGACGGAAGGGAGTCGGAACATCGGATCGGGATCCCACTCGTCGAAGACGAAGGGCAACACCTTGGCGCGCGCCGGTACGGCGTCGATCACTTCGAGAAACGGGCGGGTGCGGTCACCGTAGTTTGCGAACTGCCGGATGGCCGCCAGGTTGAGCGCGAGCGCGAGCGCGACCCCCGGCAACAGCGAAAGCGTGAACGCAGGGCCGCGGCGCGGTGCGGGTACCAAAATCAACCACAGCGCGACGACGGCGGCGTAGCGCGGGTACGTGTACCAGTGATTGATGGGTCCTGAGACCTCCCACCACAAAAGCGCGTACAGGCAGCCCGCACCGAAGATCATCACGAGCGGTGAACGGCGATCCGCGAGCGGCCGCTGGCGGAGCTGCGTGAGAGCGAGCGGGCCGAGTACGACCACGACGAATGCCACCGCGGCGAGCCGCTGGGCTGACGGCTCGGCGTAGTTGTCGAGCACGTAGTTGAAGGCCTTGGCCAGCTTCTCGGGCGGAGAATGCCAGCCGAAGCTGAACGCACCCGAGCCCCCCGAGCGCCCGCCGATCTGACGTACGAGCCAGATCCCGGTCATCAGCGCGGCCCCGGAGCCTGCGGCGAGGTGCACGAGCGCGCGTTGAAAGACTCGGCCGGTCGTGAAGCACAACAGCGCGCCGGAGACAGCCAGCAACCAGGTCGCCTGAATGTGGGTGAGCGCAATCAGCGCCGTCCACGGCCCGATCCGGAAGCCGTCGGCGATCGTCTCGGCTTCGAGGATCCACGCGCACGCGAACGAGGTCAGCGCGATGCCGAGCAGGAAAGCCGTCCAGCCGGCGAACAGGCTCTGCTGCCAGATCAAGATGAACGACCACAGCCCGAGCCTCGGATCCCTACCCAGCGCGAGCAGCAGGCGCATGGTCGACAGCGGCAGCAACAGAAATACCAGCGCCGTGAACAGCTTGGCTGCAACGAGCGGCCCAAACAGTCGCCCCAGCAAACAGGACAAGCCGTAGCTCACCCAGTACGGCACTGGCGCCCAGTTGATGCGGTGATACGTCGCCGCGGGCTCGCGACCGAGCAGCACGTCCCACATGAGCTCGGTGGACGCGGTGTTGAGGCCGAGATCTGCGAACGGCAGAAACGGCGTGACAGCGAGCGGGATGCACGCCGTCACGAACAGCAGCAACGTCGCGGCGAGTAAGAAGCGGTCGCTGCGGAGCGCTTGCCAGAG
>JALYWZ010000701.1 GCA_030852505.1 Myxococcota bacterium
GCGCCCTGGCCCCTCTGCACGGCTTCGTGCTCCTCACCGAGGAGGAGATCTTCGGTCAACGCACGCACCGCGCGCCCGAGCGCCGCTCGACCCAGGCGCGCACCTTCCTCGAAGATCTTCGCGCGCTCGCCCCCGGCGATCTGGTGGTTCACGCGGACCACGGCATCGGGCGCTACCGCGGCCTCGAGCACAAGCAGGTGTCGGGGATCGCGGTCGATCTGATCGTGATCGAGTATGCCGGCGGAGATAAGCTGTTTCTGCCGGTTTATCGGCTGAATCAGGTTCAAAAGTACTCGGGCGGCGACGCTTCGCCGAAGCTCGATCGGCTCGGCGGGCAGACGTTCGCGAAGACCAAGAGTCGCGTCGAGCAGCGCGTGAAGATCCTGGCGGACGAGCTGCTCCGCCTGTACGCCGAGCGCTCGGCGCTGAAGAAGACGCCGCTGCCGGAGCCGGACGACGACTACCGGGCGTTCGAGGCGGGCTTCCCTTACGACGAGACGCGCGACCAGGCCGCGGCCATCTCCGAGGTGGTGAAGGATCTCACCAGCGAGCGCGTGATGGACCGGCTGATCTGCGGCGACGTCGGCTTCGGCAAGACAGAGGTCGCGCTGCGCGCCGCGTTCATGGTCGCAAACTCCGGTCGCCAGGTGGCGCTGTTGTGTCCGACCACCGTGCTCGCGCAGCAGCACTTCGCGACGTTCTCGTCGCGGCTCGCCGAGCTGCCGATCAACGTCCGAGCGCTGAGCCGCTTCCAGACCAAGACCGAGCAGCTCGACACCTTGAAGGGCTTGAAAGACGGCCGCGTCGACGTGGTCGTCGGTACGCACCGGCTGCTGTCGAAGGACGTGCACTTCAAGAACCTCGGGCTGCTCGTGGTGGACGAAGAGCAACGCTTCGGTGTCAGCCACAAGGAGCGGATCAAGCAGCTCAGGGCCTCGGTGGACGTGCTCACGCTGACCGCCACGCCGATCCCGCGCACGTTGCAGTTCGCCGTCGGCGGCCTGCGCGACATGTCGCTGATCGCGACCGCACCGGTCGATCGCCGCGCGATCCGCACGATCACGTCGCAGTTCGACCCCGAGCTCGTAAAATACGCGATCGAGCGGGAGCTCGACCGGGGTGGGCAGGTCTTCTACGTGTACAACCGCGTCGAGGGCCTCTACGAGCGCGGCGCTCGCGTGCAAGAGCTCGTCCCGCGCGCGCGGGTGGCCGTGGGCCACGGGCAAATGACCGAAGATTTGCTCGAGCGCACCATGCTCGACTTCGTGCGCGGCGAATACGACGTGCTGGTCGCGACGGCGATCGTCGAGAGCGGCCTCGATATCCCCCGAGCCAACACGATCTTGATCGACCGCGCCGATTTGTTCGGCCTATCGCAGCTTTACCAGCTGCGCGGCCGCGTGGGTCGCGGCAGCGAACGCGCTTACTGCTACCTGCTCGTGCCGCCGCCCAGCCAGATGACCGATGAATCGCGGGCCCGGCTCGAAGCGCTCGAGCGCCACAGCGAGCTCGGCTCGGGCTTTCAGGTGGCGGCGCTCGACATGGAGCTGCGCGGCGCGGGCGATGTGCTGGGCGCCGATCAGAGCGGCTACGTCGAGAGCGTCGGCTTCGACCTGTTCTGCCACATGCTCGAAGAGGCCACCCACGAGCTGCGCGGAGAGACCGTGATCCACGAGGTCGATCCCGAGCTCAATTTCGACGTCGAGGCGCTGCTCCCCGAGAGCTACGTCGCCGACGTCGGCGTGCGCCTCTCACTGTACAAGCGCCTGGCCAGCGCCCGCGACGAAGCCGAGGTGGACGAGCTGTCGAGCGAGCTCGTCGATCGCTTCGGCGAAGCGCCGATCGAAGCCCGGCGCTTCGTCGAGCTGATGCGCCTCAAGACCGAGCTCCGCCGCCTGCGCGTGCTCGGCTGCGAAGCCACCGCGAAGTCCGTCGTGTTGCACCTGCGCGACGACACCCCGCTCGATCCGATCAAGCTCTCCGCCCTCGTTTCAACCCGCAAAACCGCTTACAAACTGACGCCAGAAGGCCGCCTCACGCGGCGCGCCCTCGAAACCGAAGCCGTCCCCGACGGCCTCGTGCTCCTCGACAAGATGCTCCACGAGCTCGCCCATACCCTCTCTGAAACGGCATAATAAGACGCGGGACGCTGGAGAATTAACAGGAAGGCGGGAAGACAGGAAGTCCGGAAGGAGAGTTGGGTTTTGAGTCCTGCATGACTTGTCTGACAGCAGGAGCCCAAGACCGCAGTCCGCAAGAGTTGGTTTGGGGTCCTGCAAGACCTGTCTGCCAGCACGAGCCCACAAAAAAATCACTTCCTGTCTTCCCGTCTTCCTGTTGCATCCAACCGTAACGCGCGCTCAGCGACGTTACTGAGCTAGTACAAACGGAACTGACCGCTGAGGTGCAGGTACGCGAGTAGGTACAGCACGCCGTCGTAGTAACGGTATTGGCCGGTGGGGAGCGAGAGGTCCCACATGTCCTGCAGGAACTGCTGACTGTCGGCGGCGGGGATGGCGAAGCCGACCATCGCGTTCTGCGCGACCAGGCCTTTCGCCGGCGCGTCGTGCGACACCTTGACCGTGCCGTCGAGCGTGAACTCGGCGCCGGAGGGGCGCTTGGCTTGTTCGACGGCGAAGAACGCGGCGTACTTCTGGGCGAATGTCGCTTGCCAGGGGTCGGCGCCGAACAGGTGGTAGTCCATCATGATGTTTCCGACCACGCGCCACGAGTCGGAGTTGAAGTCGGGACCGCCCGAATAGGGGCTGCCGTCGAAGTTCGACAGATACGGCGCGAGGCCGGTCTTGTCGTGGGTCGCCTTGTGGAAATACTGGCGCCCTGCCGTGACCGCGGACTTCCAGAAGTCGCGCGTCTTGTCGTCGAAGCAGGCCCAGTACTCGTAGAAAGCGGGCAAGACGTACGAGGGGTCGCCATAGTTGAGGTTCGGGCCGAAGGCGACGATATGCGTGCTGCGGTTGAAGGCGCCGCGGTTCGCCAGCGCGTCGAGCACGCTCTTGGCTTCGGTCGAGTAGGCGAAGATGCCCGTGCCGTCACCCCAGCGCCTCGAAGCGAGGATCAACGCCGTGGCGAAGTACTCGTCCCCGTCGGGCGCGACGCCCATGCTGATGATCTGGCCTTGAGGGCTGGCCTGCCAGGCGAAGTAACCGGATTGCTGACGGGTCCGGTTGCGTGCCCACTTCCAGAGCCGATTGAACTCGGTCTTCTTGTCGAGCAACACGGCGATCGTCATCCCGTACGACATGCCTTCGCTGCGCACGTCGTTGTTGTTGACGTCGAGGATGTACGCCTCGTCCGTGCCGACCTCGTAGTAAATCTTGGCGTTGTCGCCGCCGTGGAACAGGGACTGGAAGGCGTCGTCGAGCTTCTTCGTGACCTCGGCGTCCGATTTCTTCAGCACCTCGACGAACAGGTTGCGGTAGCCGTTGCGCGGCGCGCACGGGTCACTCGGCTGCGTGATGGGGCCGCTCGTGCTGCCGCTGCCGCTGCTACCC
>JALYWZ010000702.1 GCA_030852505.1 Myxococcota bacterium
GAACGCGCGTGGCCGCGGTCTCGAGCGGCGGTGCTGCGCTCGCCGCCTACGTGGCACGCGCACCGGCGCCGGACGAACCGCCGCGCGCTCGGGTCTGGCTGGAAGGCGGCAAACGCTACGAGCTCACGCCGGACGGCTCCGGGGCGAGCTCCGTAGCTATCACACGTCAGGGTGATGGCTTTCTGTTCCTCGCGCTCGACGGCCGCAGCGGCATGACCCCGCTGCACGCGCGCAAGCTGCGCGTCCCTTCCGGAAAGAAGGAGCTCGTGGTCGGCCCCGATCAGGTGGTGTGGGTCGGGGGCGGCTCGCAGCCAACCACCGAAATCGCAGCCGCCACGCGCGGCGACGAAGCCTGGGCGTTCGTCGCGATCGAGCGCGACGTCACGCATTTCGGGCTGGCGCAGATCCGCATCGGGCGGGAGCCCGCGCTCGACTCTCCTGCGACGTTCGTGCCGTACCCGAACGGCATCAACACCTCACCCGTGGCCTCGGCGCGCGTTTGCGGCCGGCAGGCGCTGGTGTTCGCGAGGCCCTCCACGGCCAAGCCGTTCGCGCCGCAAGAGCTGGTGTTGGCCGAGCTCGGGCCACAGGGCCTCTCGGCGGGTGACGTGGTCGTGCGCGCCAAGGCCTTCGCCGATGCATCGCTTTCGGCGGTCGAGGGGGGCGCGCTGCTCGCGTACACGGCGGATCACCGCACCTGGGCGGCGTCGATCCGCTGCCGGCGCTGAAATCCCTCGAACGCGGCGGAGCTCACGGCTACAAGGCTGCCGAATGGCCAAGGCACGCACCCGTAAATCCAAGCGCCCCTCGCGCTTCACCGCCAAGACCGCTGACAAGCACGACCTCTACCAGCGCTCCGTCCAGGACGTGGACACCGAGGTCGGCTTCATCGACCAGGTGTTCCGCTCGATCCGCAAGCGCGCCCCCGTGAGCCTGTGCGAAGACTTTTGCGGCACCGCGCTCCTATGCGGCGCGTGGGTCAAGAAGAACAAGAACCGCACCGCGATCGGCATCGACATCGACCCCAAGGTGCTGGCCTGGGGCGTCGAGCACAATCTGTCGCCGATCGACGAGCCCGGCTCGCGGATAACCTTGCACCAGCGCGACGTCCGCAAGCCGCTGCCCGGGAAGGTCGACGTGCTCGGCGCCTTCAACTTCAGCTACTGGATCTTCAAGACCCGCGACGAGCTGCGCCGCTACTTCGAGCGCTGCCGCAAGGGCCTGAACAAGGACGGCCTGTTCTTCCTCGACGCTTACGGCGGTTGGGAAGCGCACGAGCCCATGTTCGAGCGCCGCGCGATCGCCGGAGGCTTCACCTACATCTGGGATCAGGACAAGGTGGATCCGATCACCAATCACATCCTCAATCACATCCATTTCGAGTTCAGGGACGGCACCAAGCTCGACAAGGCGTTCAGCTACGACTGGCGCTTCTGGAGCCTCGCCGAGCTCCGCGAGCTCTTGCTCGAAGCCGGGTTCAAGGACGTGCGCGTGTATTGGGACACGAGCGACGACGACGACCACGAGCACTACGTGCCCCGCGCTCGCGCCGAAAACCAGCCGGGTTGGCTCGCGTACCTGGTAGCGAGCTGATGTGATAGGTCGCCTCGCCCCGAGCCCGAGCGGCCTGTTGCATCTCGGTCACGCGCGCACATTTCTGCTCGCGTGGTGGTCCGCGCGGGCACGAGGCGGGAGTGTGGTGATGCGCATCGAAGATCTCGACGGCGAGCGCTCCACCCAGGCTTTCGCCGACGCCGCTTGCCGCGATCTCGAATGGCTCGGCCTCGACTGGGACGGCGCGCCGATCGTGCAATCGACCGGGCTTTTTCGGATGACGCAGGCGATCGAGCAGCTGCTCGCGAGCGGCCAGGCCTACGTCTGCAGCTGTTCTCGTGGTGACGTGCGTCAGGCTCAGACCGCCCCCAACGAGGGCAGCGCCGAGCCACGCTATCCGGGCACCTGTCGCGGCCGCTGGTCCTCCCTCGCCGAAGCCGAATCCAAGACTGGGCGGCGCGCGGGCATCCGCTTGCTCGTGCGCGAGGGCGTCGTCCGCTTCGACGACCAGATCGCAGGCGAGCAGGCGTTCGACGTCGCCGCGACGGTCGGAGATTTCCCGATTGCGCGCCGCAGCGGCGCCCCCGCCTATCAACTCGCCGTCGTCGTCGACGACGGGGCGCAGGGCGTCACCGAGGTCGTTCGCGGCGACGACCTCTTGTCGAGCACGGCGCGCCAGCTACTCCTTCAAGAAGCCCTCGGGCTCCCTCACCCCACGTGGGCGCACGTGCCGCTGGTGACCAACGCCGAAGGCAAACGTCTCGCCAAGCGCGAAGCATCGCTCGGCCTGTCCGAGCTGCGAGACCGCGGCGTCGATCCACGGCGCATCGTCGCCTGGGCCGCGAGCTCCGCCGGACTCGACGCAGCCGAGCTCGCCAGCGCGAGCGAGCTCGTGAAAGGCTTCCAGATCCGCGCGATCTCCAAGCAGCGCGTGGTCGCGCCCGAGCTCATCGCGCTTCCCTAGGCTCGCAGTTTGCGTTCCAGCTCCGCCACGCGCTGCTCGAGCTCGATTCGCGCCGCACGTTCCTGTTGCTCCAGAGTGTCGAGCCGCTGCTGACCCTGTCGATCGAAGGCGAGCGCCAGTTGGTGCTCTTCAGCGAACACCCAGACACCCAGCACCTCTGAATACGCCGGCCCGGGCCCGAAATAGACGCGTTCGAGCACCCCCGCCGGGTCGCGGCGCCAGAGTTGCAAGCTCACCGGGCCTCCGAGCGCCCTCGGGCCCGCCAGCAGCGGATCGAACACGAACAGCTCCTCCGTCCCCATCGCCGCGTAGCGTTCGTGAACGTCGACGTAGTCCTTGTACGGATGGTTCTTGCTCACCACTTCGAAGCAGACCGGGGGCGCCGCGTGCCCGTCGAGCCACAGCCGCAGGCTATCGACCAGCCCTCGCTCCGGCGGCGGCGGACGTAGCAGACACACGTCCGGATCGACCCCCACCTTAGGCTGCGCCTCCAGCCAACGGACCGCCAGATTCCGGACCACCATCGCGTCTGCGCCGCTCTTCGCGACCCAGGCGTCCAGCAGCAGCACCAGGTGTTTGCACGCGGCATCGTGAACGGCCGATTCGGGCACGGTCCCCTCCGGCAGCTCCCATTCGACCGACCGCGTAGCGACCGGATACCGCACACTGACCGCAGCGACGCGCAACCGATTCACCTCGCCGAGTGTAGCGCTCACAGGATGCTCCCGCGACCCCCGATTCCACGATGCGTGCCGCGGCCAAATTCGCAGATTTCGCGCCGCAATCCGCTGGCCGCCAGCGGCAGCTAACGCCGCGACAGCTTCCAGAGCATCGCGATGATCCGCCGCAGCAGAACAGAGCCCTCCTCGGCGTCCGCCTGGGCGACATAGCCCCAAGCCACCGCCAACCTGAGCGCCGCCAGGGACTCATTCGCGCTCCCCGCAGCCGTGTAGAAGCGCGCCCGCCGGTTCCCCGCATCCGACCCTTCAGCC
>JALYWZ010000703.1 GCA_030852505.1 Myxococcota bacterium
CCGCCGCACTCCTGGGCGTCGCGGTCGGACAGCGACGTCGCGATCTGGTCGATCCGGATGGATCCCGGAGCGCGCTGGGTGCTGCCGCGCGCTGCCAGCGAGGAGACGCTGCGCACGCTCTACTTCTTCAGGGGCGATGCGCTGTCCGTCGAGGGCGAGCCGTTCTCGAGTCACCGAGCGATCGCCGTCGAGGCTTCGCGGGACATCACCCTCGAGGCGGGGTCGGAGGCAGTCGAGATCCTGGTACTGCAGGGCAGGCCGATCGGCGAGCCGGTGACCGCCCACGGTCCGTTCGTGATGAACACGCACCAGGAAATCCAACAGGCCATCGCCGACTATCAGCGCACCCGCTTCGGCGGCTGGCCCTGGCCCGACGACGCGCCCGTTCACGCGCGGGACGCCGGCCGCTTCGCCCAGCACTCCGACGGCCGCCTCGAACGCAAAGACGGGTAGCCCGAGACCTTCGAGAAACAATCGTTTGTTAATGGCTTCTGGCGAAAAGGCTGCCCGTTCGAGTATGAGCCTGTGGTCGAGATCAGCGGCCCTCCAAAAAATCCCTTCCTATCTTCCCGCCTTCCTGTTGCGCCCTGTGCTGCATCCCTCGCCCCCCGATCCCTATGCGTGAACCCTACCGATACACGAAGATCATCGCGACGATCGGTCCCGCGACCGAGAGCGAAGAGCGCCTTGCCCAGTTGATCACGGGCGGCGTCGACCTGATCCGCTTGAACATGGCCCACGGCACGGGGGAGTGGGCAGCCGCGCTGATCAAGCGCGTGCGCGAGGTCTCGAACCGGGTCGGCCGGCAAGTGGCCGTGATGATGGACGTGAAGGGGCCGGAGATCCGGACCGCACCCGTCTCCGAGCCCATCGAGCTGCAGGTCGGGGACGCCTTCGAATTCTACACCGATGCCCCGACGCCCGGAGTGCGCGGTGTGGGCGTGAACTACCCGGGGCTGCCGGACGACGTCAGCGTCGGCTCGACCGTGCTGGTCGACAGCGGGCTGATGCGCCTCGAGGTGATGGACAAGGACGCGAGCCACGTACGCTGTCGCGTGCTCACGGCGGGCAAGCTCGGCTCCCGCCGGCACGTGAACCTGCCCGGCATCGAGGTCAATCTGCCCGCGCTCACCGAGAAGGACGAGCGCGACATACGCGCCGGCGTCGCGGCGGGCATGGACTTCGTCGCGCTGTCGTTCGTGAGGAAGAGCGAAGACATCGCGAGCCTGCAATCGCTCTTGAAGCGGCTCGGCTCGCGCGCGCGGATCATCGCCAAGATCGAGGATCAGAGCGGGATCCGTAACCTGAAGGAGATCGTCAAGGCCTCCGACGCCGTGATGGTCGCGCGCGGGGATCTCGGGATCGAGATCGACTACCACACGCTGCCGCTGGTCCAGACGCGCATCGTCGAGCTGTGCCTGGCCGAGGGCAAGCCGGTGATCATCGCCACGCACCTGCTCGAGTCGATGATCCTCGCTCCGATGCCGACGCGCGCGGAGATCTCCGACGTGTCGACGGCGGTGCGCGAGCGGGCCGACGCGGTGATGCTCTCGGGCGAGACCACGACCGGGCTCTACCCGCTCGAGTGCGTGGACGTGATGAAGAACATCATCCGCAGCATCGAGCCGACCGAACGCCGCGGCATCAACGAGACCATCCAGCTCCGCGAGCCGAAGGCCAAGATGCTGCGCTCCGCCGCCGGGCTCGCCCAGGAGCTCGGGCGCTCGGGGATCGTGGTCTTCACGCGCAGCGGGTTCTTGGCGCACACCCTGGCCGCCCTGCGCGCGGTGGGCGTCCCGCTGTACGCGTTCACGGACGACGACGTGGTGTTCCGGCAGCTACTTTTGGCCTGGGGCGTGGAACCGTTCTTGATGCCGTTCTCGAACGACCCCGAGGAGACGATCCAGAGCGCGCTCGCTTACCTGAAGCGCGCCGAGTGGTGTCCCGAGGGGACGTGGCTCGTGTTCATCACCAACGCCCTCGCGCACGGCAAGGTCATCGATACGCTGCAGATCCGGCAGATCGATCGCAGCATCGCGGGTTAGTTCGCGATCGCGTTGCCGCCGCTCGCGGCGAGCTCGCTCCAGAAGGTGGACTCCCAGTACGAGTACAGCGCGTCGAGCTTTTCCTCGTCGTTGCCCTCGCGCTGGGCGGCGGCTGCGTGGAAAGCCAGGCGCGCCGGGTTCGGGATGAAGCCGACCTTGGCCTTGGCTCGCGCCGCGGCTTCGCGCGCGCTCACCCGCGCCAGATCGAGCTGCGCGGACAGCGCCCTTCGGTTCTCGAGCACCAGGTTGCCCTGGTCGTCGTTGTGGCCGCTCAAGGAGTAAGCCTTGTTCACGAGCTTCGCGCCGGTGAGGTAGGCGTAGCTCGCTGCAGCGAGCCGCATCAGCTTGGCGCCGTTGCTCTTGTCCTCGGCGCTCTGGTTTTCGGACAGGGCATTGGCGGACAGCGCCAGGAAGTAGTCCGGCTCCTGGGTCGCGATGCGGTCTCGCACCTCGTCGGCCGCCGCGCCCTTCTCTTTGGCGATCTCTTCGACGATCAGCGCGTCGAAGTAGGCGAGCACGGCGGCGGAGGCCGAGGCGTAGCCGCTCGCGGTTTTCCCGAGCAGCTCCTGGCTCATCGGCTGCGAGCTGCCCTCGTCCGCGATCAGGTTCTGAGTGTCCTTGGCGAAGTCGAGGAACACCCGCGCCGCGTCGTAATACATGGTCGGCAGCGTGACCCGCTCGAACAGCGCGTTGAGCGCTTCCTCCGTGATCTTGACCTTGCCCTCTTGCATGGCCTGGAGCAGCGCGATGGCGCGGTCGTGGAACTGATCGCCGATGCGCGTCGCGGCGCGAGCCAGCACGTACTGCTGGTAGGCGGCGACGGCGCTGATCTGGCCGCCCAGGGTCTTGTTCTGCGAACGAACCTCGAGCTCCTGACCGAACGAGTTTACCTCGGTGCGCACGTTCTGCGCGGTCTTGACCGCGTCGAGCAGCGCCTTCAGGTCCTTGTTCACGATGTGACCCACCGCGGTCGCCGAGCGGCTCGCGAGCATCACCTTGATCGCCGTACCGACGTACTCGTTCAGCGCCGAGACCAGGAAATTGTTGCGCTCGTAGCGCTGCGCCGAGTCGTACGACTTCTGAGCGTCGTTCAGCATCGGCGCCAGCAGCTGCGGGTTGAGCCGGAGTCGCGCCTGCTCCGCCTTCAGCCCGCCGAGCTCGCGCTCGATGCGCGCCTTCCAGGCGCCGAGCTTGGCGCGGATCAGCGCCTCGGTCTCCGGCTTCAGGTCGAGCTCGTTCTCGGGGATCGGCTCGACGCGCTCGAGCTTGTCGCCCGTCATGAACTCGTAGGCCTGGTAGAGGTCGCTGATTTCCTGGGCTTCGAGGCCCATCTTCTGCGCGGTCGCGACCAGGTCGACGTCCTGCAGCGTCTTCAGATCCTTGTGGTTGCGCGTGCCGATCGGGAAGCCGAAGCGCTTGATGCCCGCCTCCTTCGCACCCTCCATCTTCTGCAC
>JALYWZ010000139.1 GCA_030852505.1 Myxococcota bacterium
CCCGAAATCTTAAGGAACGCCCGCCCGGCAAGTTTGCGGTTTTGGCGAGGCTTTCGCGAGCACCGGAGCGGAGCGTAGGTGGCTACGTGAGCACCGGAGCGCAGCGAAAACGAAGCCAAAACCCAAAATCGCCGGGCGCGGTGGAAGCTAAACATACCGGGGGGTGCTGGGGCCGGCCGCGCCCGCAATCAGAGTCCAAGGTACGTGCACAAAAGTGCAATACTCTGCCCGTGGAGTCGGGCACTGGTCGAGGAAAAGAGGAGTCATAGCTCATGAGCAGCCAAAAGTTCATTGCTCGCAATCGCGCCCCCCGGGTGCAGATCGAGTACGACGTCGAGCTCTACGGCGCTGAGAAGAAGGTTCAGCTGCCGTTCGTGATGGGGGTGATGTCCGATCTGTCGGGCAACGCCGGCAAGGAGCAACCGCCGGTCGCGGATCGCAAGTTCACCGAGATTTCGGTCGACAACTTCGACGATCGCATGAAGGGCATCGAGCCGCGCGTGAAGCTCACGGTTCCGAACAAGTTGACGGGCGAGGGAAACATCGCGGTCGACGTCGGCTTCGAGAAGCTCGACGATTTCTCGCCGGCGGCCGTGGCTCGCAAGGTGCCCGCGCTCGCCAAGTTGCTGGAAGCGCGCACGCAGCTCGCCAACTTGATCACGTACATGGACGGCAAGACGGGCGCAGAAGACCTGATCCTGAAGGTGCTGAACGACCGCGGTCTGCTCGAGACCCTGGCTGCTTCCCCCAAACCCGCGGCAGACGAGCCCGCGAAGAACGAGTGAGTGAGACATGGCTGAGGCAACCGAAAAATCTGCGGCGACAGGCGCCGTAGCCACGGTGGAGGGCAGCGACTTCACGTCGTTGCTCAACAAAGAGTTCAAGCCCCAGAGCGACCGCGCTCGCGAAGAGGTCGAGTCGGCGGTGCTCACGCTGGCGCAGCAGGCGCTGTCGAGCACGGCCAAGCTCTCGACCGACGCCGTGCAGTCGATCCAGGCGATCGTCGCCGAGCTCGACCGCAAGCTGAGCGAGCAGGTCAACGAGATCCTGCACCATCAGGATTTCCAGAGCGTGGAAGGCGCCTGGCGCGGCCTGCACTACCTGGTGAACAACACCGAGACCGACAGCATGCTGAAGATCCGCGTGATGAACATCACGAAGAAGGATCTGGCCAAGACGCTGAAGCGCTTCAAGGGCGCCGCCTGGGACCAGAGCCCGATCTTCAAGAAGCTCTACGAAGAGGAGTACGGGCAGCTCGGTGGCGAGCCCTACGCCTGCGTCGTCACCGACTACTACTTCGACCACAGCCCGCAGGACGTCGAGACGCTGGGTGAGCTCGCCAAGATCGGCGCGGCCTGCCACTCGCCGGTGATCACGGCTGCGGCGCCCTCGCTGTTCGGCATGAGCTCCTGGCAAGAGCTCGGCAACCCGCGCGACCTCGGCAAGATCTTCTCGACCCCCGAGTACGCCGCCTGGCGCTCGCTTCGGGACTCGGAAGACTCACGCTACATCGGCATGGCGCTGCCGCGCTTCCTCGCCCGCCGTCCCTACGGGGCGAAATCGGATCCGGTCGAGGAGTTCGCGTTCGAGGAGGACACGAACGGCCCCGACGCCAACAAGTACACCTGGGCCAACTCGGCGTACGCGATGGCCGTCAACATCAACCGCTCGTACAAGCTGTACGGCTGGTGCTCGCGTATTCGCGGCATCGAGGCCGGCGGCGCGGTCGAAGGTCTGCCGACGCACACCTTCCCGACCGACGACGGCGGCGTCGACATGACCTGCCCGACCGAGATCGGCATCAGCGACCGGCGTGAGGCGGAGCTCGCCAAGTCCGGCTTTATGCCGCTCATTCACAAGAAGAACACGGATCTGGCGGCGTTCATCGGCGCGCAGTCCTTGCAGAAGCCTGGCCAGTTCGACGACCCGGACGCGACCGCCAACGCGAACCTCGCGGCCCGGCTCCCGTACCTGTTCGCGACCTGTCGCTTCGCGCATTATCTGAAGTGCATCGTCCGCGACAAGATCGGCTCCTTCAAGAGCGCGACGGACATGCAGAAGTGGCTCCAGAAATGGATCACTCAGTACGTGGACGGAGATCCCCAGCACTCGAGCGAGGAGGTCAAGGCGCGCAAGCCCCTGGCCGCCGCCGAGGTGATGATCGAGGAGGATCAGAGCAACCCGGGTTACTACAACTCGAAGTTCTTCCTGCGCCCGCACTACCAGCTCGAGGGCCTCACGGTCTCTCTGCGCCTGGTCTCGAAGCTGCCCTCGTCCAAGGGCGGCTCGTAAGACAGATTGGACTTCGGGTATCGGGTTTTCGGGCTTCCCCCGTTTTCCCGATACCCGGCCCTTCACGCCTGGCTGATGACCGATAGCCGATAGCCAACGCACTGAACGCAGGTGGCCGAGCTCGTACCCAAAGAACGGCTGCAGCCGTCGTTGCTCGATCGGCTGACCGACGACGAGCCCGATCGCGCCGTCGAGAGCCGCGACAAGCGCGTGCTCTCCCCGTACAAGCTGCGGGAGAGCGTGCGACGCGATCTGAGCTGGCTCTTCAACACGACGAACCTCGCGTCGGTCGTAGACCTCGACAAGTATCCGCAGGTGGAGAGCTCGACGCTCAACTTCGGTCTGCCGGACCTGACGGGCCGCACCGCGGGCAGCATCCACATCCCGACCCTCGAAAAGCTGCTGCGGCGCGCGATCTGGGAGTTCGAGCCGCGGCTCTTGAAGGACACGGTGCGCGTCAAGTTGATCCGCGACACCAACAACTACAGCCCGAACGCGCTGGTGTTCACGATCGAAGCCGAGCTCTGGGCCCAGCCGATCCCGCTCAGGCTGTTCCTGCGCACCGACGTGGACCTGGAGACGGGCGAGATCGCGGTGACGGATGCGAGCGGCTCCAGCAGCTGACGGGCAGGATCCGGGGCGCGCGAACTAGACCATGGATCAGAAACTACTCGCCTATTACGGGCGCGAGCTCAGCTACCTGCGCGAGCTCGGCGGGGAATTCGCCAAACAGTTTCCGAAGATCGCGGGCCGGCTCGGCCTCGACTCGTTCGAGTGCGCCGACCCCTACGTCGAGCGGCTGCTCGAGGGGTTTGCGTTCCTCGCGGCCCGCGTGCAGCTCAAGATCGACTCCGAGTTTCCTCGCTTCACCGAGGGCTTGCTGTCGGTGGTGTACCCGCACTACCTGGCGCCCACGCCGTCGATGGCCGTGGTCCGGCTCGACCCGAACCACAAACAGGGCGTGCTCACCGACGGCTTCCGCGTCCCGCGCGGGTCTGCGCTGCGCGCGAACCTGGCGCGCGGTGAGCAGACGGCGTGCGAGTACCGCACGGCGCACGACGTAGACCTCTGGCCGATCGAGCTGGTCTCGGCCACGCATTCGTCGTTCACCGGGGACCTCGGCGATCTGACGCTGCCGAGCAAGAAGCGCGTGCGCGGCGCGGTGCGGCTGCGCTTTCAGACCGTGAACGGCACGCCGTTCTCGACTCTCGCGCTCGAGCGGCTGCCGCTGTTCTTGCGGGGCGCCGAACAGCTCGGGATGCGGCTCTACGAGCTCGTCCGCGGCGGCGCGCTGGGGCTCGTCCTGCGCGACGGAAACGGCGCGCGGCTCGGCTTCGTGACGCAGGATCCGGTGCGCTCGGTCGGCTTCGAAGACGAAGAGGCGCTCTTGCCCTACGGGCCGCGCTCCTTCCAGGGCTACCGGCTCTTGCAAGAGTACTTCGCGCTGCCGGCGCGCTTCCTGTTCCTCGAGCTGCCGGAGCTCGCGTCCGGGGTTCGCAATTGCCCGACGTCGGAGTTCGAGATCTGCATTTTGCTCGATCGCCACGATCTCTCGATCGAGCCGCTGATCGCGCCCGAAAACTTCGAGTTGTTCTGCACGCCCGCGGTGAATCTGTTTCCACGCAAGACCGACCGCATTCACCTGAGCGATCGCGAAAACGAGTACCACGTGGTGCCCGATCGCACGCGGCCGCTCGACTTCGAGGTGCATTCGGTCACCGAAGTGATCGGCTTCGGCACGAGCGCCAGCACTCAGCGCGAGTTTCAGTCCTTTTACGAGTGCACCGAGCGCACCGCACACGACGAGAACGCCGCCTACTACGTGGTGCACCGCCAGCAGCGACTGAGCTCCTCGCGGCGCGCGGGCGGGCCGCGCTCGAACTACCCCGGCGGAGAGGTGTTCCTATCGCTGGTGGACGGAGACGAGGGGCCTTACCGCCACGACCTGAAGCAGCTCGCGGTCGGCGCCCTGTGCACGAACCGCGATCTACCGCTCGAGATGAGCGTCGGCACGGGCAAGACGGATTTCACGCTCGAGTCGGGCGCCCCCGTCGAATCGATCCGCTGCGTCGCGGGTCCCTCGGAGCCACGCGCGTCCCACGCGTTCGGCGGCACCTCCTGGCGGCTCGTGAACCACCTGTCCTTGAACTACCTGTCGATCACCGACGGCAAGGACGGCGAGGGGGGCGCCGCGCTGCGCGAGCTCTTGCATCTGTACGGTGACATTGGCTCCGCCAGCTCGCGGCGCGAGATCGAGGGCGTGCGTTCGATCTCGAGCGCGCCGATCACGCGGCGCTTGCCCGGCGACGGTCCGATGAGCTTCGGGCGCGGGCTCGAGGTCAGCGTGGAGTGCGACGAGCGCTCGTTCGACGGCGCGAGCGTGTTCCTGCTCGGCGCCGTGCTGGATCGCTTCTTCAACAAATACGTGTCTCTGAACTCGTTCACGGAAACCGTGCTCAAGACCACGCAGCGCGGGGAGATCATGCGATGGCCGGCGAGGCCGGGACGACGGCCGATCGTCTAGCGCGCGTGCGCGGCCTGGTCGAAGCGCCCTTCGGCTTCGATTTCCACCAGGCCATGCGCAGGCTGGAGTGCGCGTTCCGCGAGCTGCCGCGCTGGGGCGAGG
Organism: Myxococcota bacterium; assembly: GCA_030852505.1. Classification (GTDB taxonomy): domain Bacteria; phylum Myxococcota_A; class Polyangia; order Polyangiales; family Polyangiaceae; genus PMG-095. The sequence continues at coordinate 4,919 of JALYWZ010000139.1, forward strand.
CCGCGAAGCCCAGCGAAGAGCCGGTGCGCATCGGCCAGGAGCCGTCGCTGGCGTTCGCGCCGTCGGCGGTCGAGTCCTTCGAAGCACCGACGGGCGACGAGCCCGGGCGCTTGCGGGTCGCGTTCTTCGGTCTGTTCGGCCCGCAGGGCCCGCTGCCGCTGCACCTCACGGAGTACGTACGAGAGCGCATGCGGCACGCCGGGGATCGCACGCTGGTGGCGTTCGCCGACATCTTCCACCACCGGATGTTCGCGCTGTTCCACCGCGCGTGGTCGCTCACGCGCCCGACCGCGACCTTCGACCGGCCCGAGACCGATCGGTTCCGCGCGCAGGTCGCCTCGCTGTGCGGCCTCGGCGCGGATTCGCTGCTCGAGCGCGATGCCTGGGCCGATCGCGCCAAGCTCAAGTACGCCGCGCTGCTCGCCGCGTCACCGAAGAGCGCCGCGGGTCTGCGCGCGATCGTGTCGAGCTTCTTCGAGCTGCCGGTGGAGATCGAGGAGTTCATCGGGCAATGGCTGGAGATCCCCGCGGACAATCGCTTCATGCTCGGGCACTCCCCGGAGGTGAGCCGGCTCGGTCGCACCACGGTGCTCGGCGGTCGAGTCTACGATCGGAATCACAAGTTTCGGATCGCGCTCGGTCCGCTTTCTCGCCCGGATTTCCTGCGTTTCTTGCCGGGTACGCCCAGCCTCGAGCGGCTCGAGGCGCTCGTGCGCAACTACACGGGTGACGAGCTGGCCTGGGACGTGCGCCTGATCCCCGCGCCGTTCGCGGCGAGTCAAATCAAGCTCGGCCACCATGGTCGTTTGGGTTGGGACTCGCTGGTCGGCGAAGGCCACGGCGCGAACGTGGTGTCCGACGTGATCGTCGACCCGACGTCCCATGAAACCGGTCGCGTCGCGACCGCCCAGCAACGGGGGGTGCAGCGGACGGCCGCGGGCGCCGACGCTGCCCGGCCGGTGGCCCGCGCGTGATCAGCGAAAAGGCCGCGTCTCGGGCCGGAGACTGGGTTAGGGTAGTTCCCGGGTCAGGTCGGGAAAACTGGATCGAGGAGTGAAAGATGGCTGAGATCAGTCGTGCCACGCTATTCGGAAAACTGAACGAGCTCGGCTACAAGGCCATCGAGAGCGCCACCTTGTTCTGCAAGATGCGCGGCAACCCGTACGTGGAGCTCGCGCACTGGCTGCATCAGCTGTTGCAGGTCGCGGACTCGGATCTGCTGCGTTTGCTCCGGCACTTCCAGATCGACTCGGCGCGGCTGGCGCGCGATCTGACGGAGTCTCTCGACAAGCTGCCGCGCGGCGCGACCTCGGTTTCCGACCTGTCGATTCAGGTCGAAGACTCCGTCGAGCGCGGCTGGGTGTATGCCTCGCTGCAGTTCGGCGCGGTCGAGGTGCGCACCGGGCACCTGGTGGTGGGCTGGCTCAAGACCCACAACCTGAAGAACGCCCTGTTCGCGATCTCGAAGGAGTTCACCAAGCTCAAGCTGGACGAGATCGTCGACAAGTTCGACTCGCTGCTCGGCGATTCTCCCGAAGCCAAGACGTCGCGGGCGGCCGCGGCTGCGGCAGCGGCGCAAGCCGGGGGTGACGCCGCCAGCATGGCACCGGCTGCGCTCGGCAAGCAGGAAGCGCTCGCCAAGTTCTCGATCGATCTCACCGAGCGCGCCAAGAAGGGCGAGATGGATCCGATCGTCGGCCGCGACGAAGAGATCCGCCTGATCGTGCAGATCCTGCTGCGCCGCCGCCAGAACAACCCCATCCTCACGGGTGAAGCCGGTGTCGGCAAGACCGCCGTCGTCGAGGGCTTCGCCCAGCGCATCGCCGCGGGCGACGTGCCGCCGCAGCTCAAGGACGTGAGCCTGCGCGTGCTCGACATCGGCCTGTTGCAGGCCGGCGCCAGCATGAAGGGCGAGTTCGAGGGCCGCTTGCGCCAGGTGATCGACGAGGTCCAGGCCTCGCCCAAGCCGATCATCCTGTTCATCGACGAGGCTCACACGCTGATCGGTGCGGGCGGCGCGCAGGGCACCGGTGACGCTGCGAACCTGCTGAAGCCGGCGCTCGCGCGCGGCAAGCTGCGCACTATCGCGGCCACGACCTGGGCCGAGTACAAGAAGTTCATCGAGCCGGATCCGGCGCTCACCCGCCGCTTCCAGGTGGTGAAGGTCGAGGAGCCGAGTGAAGAGCGCGCGATCTTGATGCTGCGCCGCACCGCGAGCGTGCTCGAGGGCCACCACCGGGTGCAGCTGCTCGACGAGGCGCTCGAGTCCGCGGTCAAGCTCTCGAAGCGCTACATCCCGGACCGGCAGCTCCCCGACAAGGCAGTCAGCCTGCTCGACACGGCGTGCGCGCGCGTCGCCGTGAGTCAGCACGCCGTGCCGCCCGAGCTCGAGGACTCGCGCCGCCGGATCGAGGCGCTCGAGCAAGAGCTCGGCATCATCGGCCGCGAGCGACAGATCGGCATCGACACCGGCACCCGCGCCGAAGACGTCGAGGCTGCACTCGCCACGGAGAAGAAGCGGCTCGGCGAGATCGAAGCGCGCTTCCGCTCCGAGAAGGCGCTCGTGGACCGCATCCTGGCGATCCGCGCCGACTTGCGCGAAGCGGAGACCCCGGTCGCGGCCGCGGCGGAGGGAGAAAAGCCCGCGGCGCCCGCGCCGCAGAAGGCTCCGATCGATCGCCAGGCGCTGCTCGCGGAGCTCAAGGGGCTCGACGCCGAGCTACTCCAGCTCCAGGCCGAAAACCCGCTGATCTTGCCGACCGTCGATGCGCAGTCCATCGCCACCGTCGTCGCGGACTGGACCGGCATTCCGACCGGCAGAATGGTCAAGAACGAGATCGAGAACGTCCTCAAGCTGAAGGACATCCTCGCCCGGCGCGTGATCGGCCAGGACCACGGGCTCGAGATGATCGCGCGGCGTATTCAGACTGCGCGCGCGGGGCTGGAGAACCCGAACAAGCCGATCGGCGTGTTCATGCTGGCCGGCCCCTCCGGCGTCGGTAAGACCGAGACCGCGCTCACGATCGCCGAAGCCCTGTACGGCGGCGAGCAGAACGTCATCACCATCAACATGAGCGAGTTCCAGGAGTCGCACACCGTGTCGACCCTGAAGGGCGCGCCTCCCGGCTACGTGGGCTACGGCGAAGGCGGCGTGCTCACCGAGGCCGTGCGGCGCCGGCCGTACAGCGTGGTGTTGCTCGACGAGGTCGAGAAGGCACACCCCGACGTGCACGAAATCTTCTTCCAGGTCTTCGACAAGGGCTGGATGGAGGACGGCGAGGGCACGAAGGTCGATTTCAAGAACACGGTGATCTTGCTGACTTCGAACGTCGGCAGCGAGCTGATCATGAAACTGTGCTCGGGCCCGAACAAGCCCGATCCGGCGGCCGTCGCCGAGGCCCTGCGTGGCCCGCTGCTCGAGGTGTTCCCCGCAGCGCTGCTCGGTCGCATCGTGACCATCCCCTACTACCCGCTCAGCGACGAGATGCTGGGCAGCATCGTGCGCCTGCAGCTGACGCGCATCGAGAAGCGCGTCACCGAGCGCTACGGCGTGCCTTTCACCTACGACCAGTCGGTGGTGGACCTGATCATCAGCCGCTGCACCGAGCTCGAGAGCGGCGGCCGCATGATCGACGCGGTGCTCACCAACACGCTGCTCCCCGAAGTCAGCCGCGAGCTCTTGCTGCGCACGCTCGCCGGCAACCCGGTCAAGCGCGTGCACGTCGGCGCAGAGGGCTCGACGTTCAACTACTCGTTCGATTGAACGAGCCGCTGCCGCATCAATAGATGCCGATCCGCTCGGCCGTGTGCCTCACCAGCGACGTGCCGAGCGGCCGCTTGCCGTCGGCTGCCCAGTGCGCGGCGAAGGCGTCACGCAAGACCAGCTCGGCTAGCTTGCCGCGCGGGGAGAAGCCCCACTCGGACTCCTGCGACATGTCGTCGGGATCCGCGTAGAGGCGCCACACGAAGGCTCCGGCGAACCACGGCTCGCCGATCACGCCCGCTAGCAACGCGGAGTAAGCGTCCGCCTGCGCGGCCTGATCGACCACGACGTTCTTCATGTGGTCTGGCCACTCCCAAGGACGAAGCGCCGGATCCTGACGCGTCGTGT
>JALYWZ010000704.1 GCA_030852505.1 Myxococcota bacterium
GGACGCGGCTCGCCCCCGTGTTGGCGCGCCGCATCGCCGAAGCGGGCGCGCCGCGCGCTGCGTACGTGGCGAGCTCGTCCGGCGACCCCTACCGCGCCGCCAACGTCGAGCTCGCCAAACAGCTCGAGAAGCTGAACATCCCCACGCAACGCTCGCTGCGCAAGGGCCCGCACAGCCAGAGCTGGCTCGTCGAAATCGGCTCGCTCGAGCTACTGCTCTGGTGCGATCGCGCGCTGCGGGGGCAGAACGCGACCACGAACCGCGGAGCTTCGTGATGCTGCGGCGCATGACCCATCGCTTCGTCGAGAGCGCGGCCTCCGCCTTCGACGTCGCGCTGAAGAACGCGGTCGCACGGCGCGTCGAGCGCGCCCCGAGCCGCGACGAGCACGAGAGCCGCCTTTCGCTGCTCTCGCGGCTCGCCGAGAGCTACCCGGGCGCGCCCTCTCCCGAGTTCTTCGAGCCGGGCGCGCCGATCGAGCCGAGCGCGCGCCAGCGCCGCGATGATCGCGGGCGCACCGTCTCGGATCTGAACTGGGCGAGCCGCTACAAGCCGTACCTCGCAGACTTCGGCGAACGTTACCTCGCCCACGCCGACAATCAGGTGGCTTCGGCGCGGCTCTTCACGCGCGGAGCGCCGCGCCCGGTCGCGGTCTTGGTGCACGGCTACCTGTCCGGCCACTATGGCGTCGAGCAACGCATCTGGCCAATCGACGAGCTCGACGACGCTGGCTTCGACGTCGCGCTGTTCGTGCTGCCGTTTCACGCCAAGCGCGCGGGCGCGCGTCGAGGCGCGCCGCTCTTCCCGGGGCGCGACCCGCGCTACACCAACGAAGGCTTTCGCCAGGCCGTCGGAGATCTGCGCGGCTTCGTGCGCTATCTCCGGAGCAGCGGTCATCCGCGGGTCGGCCTGTTCGGCATGAGCCTCGGTGGCTACACCGCGACGCTCACCGCCAGCGTCGAACCGAACCTCGATTTCCTGGTGCCGGTCGTGCCGCTCGCCTGCCTGGCCGACTTCAGCCGCGAGCAGGGCTTGCTCGGCGAACGAGCGGCCGAGAGCGACTCTCTGCATCGCGCGCTCGAAAGCGTGTACCGCGGCGTGAGCCCGCTCAGCGCTCCGTCGCTCGTCCGGCCGGAACGCATCGTCGTGGTGGGCGCGCGCGCCGATCGCATCACGCCGATCAGCCACGCCCGCAGGCTCGCTACCCACCTCTCCGCACCCCTGGTCGCCTTCCGCGGCGGCCACCTGCTCCAGCTCGGGCGCGAAAAGGCTTTCGAGCGTGTGTTCCGCCTGCTCGAAACCGTGCGCGACGCGGGCTGAGCCTTTGCCGGGCCTTTGCGGCGTTCGCGGGCCGCGGTATCTTGGCGGAATGTTCGGGTACGGGTCGAGGTGTGCGTGCTTCGTCTTATTTCTTGCGACGTTCGGCTGTGGAGAAGCCAACGACGGCGCGTCCGACGGTAGCGGCGCTGCGCCGAGCAGCGCGGGCACGGGCGGCGCGGGTTCCCCGAGCGGCGGGCTGAACGCGGGGGGCGTGAAGAGCTCGACCACGCCGGTGATCCCGGTCGAGCCCGGCGGGCCTCCGCCCGAGTGCCTGCGTGAAGTCACGTTGACCGGGGTCACGCTCCTCGAACCGCCGCCTTTCGATCTGGTAATCGTCGCCGATCACTCGGGCAGCCTGGCCTGGTCTCGCGAGGAGCTCGCGGAAGGTCTCACGAACCTGCTCGACAACGTGCGCGGCCGCTCGGTCCGGATATCGCTGCTCACACCGACTCAATACGGGGCCTCGAGCGCGCTCGCCCAGATGCCGCTGAGCGGCGATGACCTCGTGTTGTGGAAAGACCCGGCGACCGGCCTTGCCTACGAGAACGCGGTCACGGAGTTCACCCGCACCTGCACGGATTTCGACGGCGCCCCGATGCCTTGCCCGGACGCTCTGAGCAGCACGCCCGTCAAGATCCGCGGCGAGTGGTCATTCCGCATGCCGCAGCCGATCGCGATGCTGACGCCGGAGCTCGACGAGACCGCCTTCGCCGCGCAGCAAGCCCAGGTCTCGAACGCGATCCTGGGGCTCGGCGCCAACGGCTCTTCGGTGGAGCAGCCGCTGTGCACGCTCAGCCGCTACGTCACGCAGGACCAGGCCTCGCTGCCGAGCCACGCCGTGTTCCTGGTCATCTCCGACGAGGACGACACCAGCCTGCCGCGGGAATGCCTGGCGGGCTACGACGCCGAGGTCCGCGACACTGCCCCGAGCTTCACCCCGTGCAGCGGGGAGGCCTGCGACGCCTACCGTTACTCGATGGCAGGCCGCATCCAGTTCCAACAACTCGCGATGCGTTGCGCTGCCTTCGACGACCTCGGCAATCCGATCCCGGGCACCGAGCAGCCGATTGGTCTGAGCGACGGCAGCTCGGCCGGCTGCGACGCGATGGGCGAGGGCCCGTGCACCACCGAAGAGTTCACGAAGGCTGCCCCGTTCTGCGACTCCGGTCTCGAGCTCGTGGGCTGCGACCGCCAGTGCATCGACACCGAGCTCGCTTGCAGCCTCGACCGCCCGAGCCGCGACATCGACGTGTGCACGAGCTCCTTCGAAGACAACGGCACCACCTATCGCGACCTGGCGGACTACTGCGCGAGGGTCTGGAAGGTCACGTCCGGCACCTGCAGCGTGAGCGGTGTCAACATCGCGCCGTCGCAGAACGTGACCGGTGGCCTCACGCCGCGCCCGCTCGTCTACGGCGACGACGTCACGGCGCTCTCGAAATACATCCACAGCAACGCCACGGAAAAGTTCGGCGCCGGCAACTACCTCGCCGAAGCCATCGTCTTCGATCCCGCGTTCTCGTGCCCGATCAACGCCGGCCAGAGCTACGCGAAGAACCTGGTCGACTTCGTCGGAGACCGCAGCAAAGTTTTCCCACTCTGCGAATCCTACGCGCCGGCCCTGAACGGCATCTGGGGGTTCGCGCAGAGCCTGATCACCACCAGCTACCCCCTGAAAATCAAATCCGACGAGCACGTCACCGCCGTCGTGATCATCGGCAAAGACGGCGCCGAGCGCACCCTCGACGCCTCCCAGTACGAACACGACGAAGACACCGGCATCCTCGAAATCAACCGCGACGCCATCCGCGGCACCGACACCACCCTGCGCGTCGAAATCACCTCTGAGTGCCGTAAAATCATCGAGTAAAGGCCCAGCACCCTCTGTGCGATCGGGTTAACAGGAAGGCGGGAAGACAGGAAGTCCGGAGCCGAGAAATTGGTTTTGGGTCCCGCTAGATTTGCCTGGCAGCAGCTCGCCAAGTCCGGAGCGAAGATCTCGTATCAGTCCCGCAAGACTTGGAGGCCACCCAAGCCCCCCCAAGAAAACTTCCTGTCTTCCCGCCTTCCTTCCGCCTTCCTGTTGCATTCCCCCGTATTACGCCGTCAGTGCCGTAACACTGCACTCAGTGCAAGCCGCGCTTCGCATACTGTGTTTGTCGCA
>JALYWZ010000705.1 GCA_030852505.1 Myxococcota bacterium
CGCTGTCGCTGGCCGTCGCCGACACGCGGCGCGAGGTCCGGCGGACGAGGCTCGCCGAGCGGCTGCGCGGCGAACGCGACGCGGGTCGCGCCTGAGCCGCTATTTTCCGCCAGGCGTGCCGCTCTGGTCCTGCTGCTTCACGCGCTGTCCGGGGCTCACGCCGTTCGTGACCTCGACCCAGATCCCGTCGGAAATGCCGAGCGTCACCGGGCGCTTCTCGAAGCGCTGAGGAGCGGTCTCGACCTCGACGTAGGTCTTTCCGTCGGAGCGCAACAGCCAGGCTTCGTTGATGGCCACGGCCTTGGGGCGCTTCTCGAGGATGATGTCGGCGTTGGCGCTGTAGTTCGCGCGCACGAACAGCCCGGGCTTGAGCGTGACCCTGGCGCGCACCTCGAACTCGATCGTGCCCTCTTTGGCCGTACCCTTCGGCGCGATGTACTCGAGCTCGCCGTCGAAGCGCTCCTCGCTGAGCGCGCCGATGGTGATCGACACGGGCATGCCGGCGCGCAGCTTGCCGACCTCGGATTCGTCGACTTTACCCTGGAAGATCATGTCGTTCATGTTGGCGATGGCGGCGATCGTGGTGCCCTCGTTGAAATTGTTGGCCTCGATCACGCTGGCGCCCTCGCGCACCGGGACCTCGAGCACCATGCCTTCGACGGTGGAGGTGACGATGTTGGAGGCTTGCCCCGAGCGCTTGGAAGCGCCGGAGCGCACGAGCTGCAGGTTGTTCTCCGCGGCCTCGAGCTCCTGCTTTCTGAGCTTGAAAGCCAGCTCCTGCTGCACGAACTCGGCTTCCGAGAGCAGCCCCTGCGCCTTCAGTTTCTCGAAGCGTGCCATCTCGCTGTTGGTCGTTTCGAAGCTGATCCGTGCGGCTCGGAGGTTTGCCTCGGCCTGGTTCAGGTTCACCACGTTCGGGATGATCTTGATCCGCGCGAGCTCCGCGCCGGCCTTCACGTACTGTCCCGGCTCGATCACGAGCTTGTCGATCACGCCCGAGACGCGCGGCTTGATCACCACTTCCCGCCGCGGCACGAGCGCGCCCGGCGCGACGGTCTTCTTCACGATCTCGCGCTCTTCCACCTTGCCGGTCTGGTAGACGACAGGCTTCGCTTCCGACTTCTTGTAGAGGAAGATCAGCGTCCAGGCGAAAGCGCACAGGACGAGCACGGACAGGACCAGCGGAACGGCTCGGCGGATCACGGTTCTCCTCTCATTCGCTGCGCAGCGCTTCGACGGGGCTGATCCGCGCCGCGTGGCGCGCGGGGACGACGCCCGCCAGAGCTCCGGCCACGATCAGCACCAGGTTGGCGATCAACGCCGCGCCGAGGTCGATGTCGGGGCGGCTGAGCGGGGCGCCGGGGATTCGCTCGATGGCGAGCGACAAGAGCTCGAGCGCGCCGACGCCCGCGACGAGCCCGAGGTATCCGGACAGGCCGGTGAGGATCAGCGCTTCCTTCAGGATCATCGAGACCACGGACCAGGGAGTCGCTCCGAGCGCCTTGCGCACGCCGAGCTCGCGCGTTCGCTCGCGCACGCTGACCAGCAAGATGTTGCTGACCCCGAGCACGCCGGCCAGGAGCGTCATGCTGCCCACCAACCACACGAACAGATTGATACCGCGAAACAGGTTGTGCACGCGCTGGTATTGCTTGGCAGAGTTCCACGAGCCGACGGCCGCCACGTCGTTGGGCGCGATCCGGTGCTGCGCCCGGATCGCGGCTTTGGCGGCTTCTTCGACCGCCTCGGGAGTGGCGGTCGGCTGTGCCCCGAGCGCGAACCAGCCCACCCGGTTCCGCTGGTTGAACGCGAGCTGGAACGTCGAAAAGGGCACGAAGACGGCCTCGCGGATGCGGTCGGCCTGTTCGCCCTGGTGCGTCGCCGTGACCTCGCCCACCACCTGGAACACCACGCCCTGGATCGTGACGTACCTTCCTAGCGCGTCTTCTGCGCCGAACAGCGCCTCGCGCGTGCGATCGCCGAGCACGGCCACCTTGCGCGCCTCGACCATGTCCCTGTGGTTCACGAAGCGCCCGCGCGGAAACTGCATCGGCTCGAGGAAGCGGTATTCCGGCACGTCGCCGAGCACCGGGAAGTAGCCGGTCTTGGCGCCAGCAGTGACGCTCGCGCCTTCGCGCCAGCCGCCGAGCCGCGTCCGCGGTGCGACGTATTCCACGCCCGGCGCCGCGCGCAGCGCTTCGATGTCAGCGTTGTCGAAGCGCACTTCGCGCCCCGGCACGAGGCCCTGGTACGGCACGGACGTGCGCTGCCCCCACAGGAACACGCTGCGCGTCGCCATCATGCCCAGGTTCTTGGCGACGCCGCGCTCGAGCCCGCGCCCGATGCCGAGCATCAGCACCAGCACGAAAATCCCCCAGAACACGCCCAGGGCCGTCAAGAACGTGCGCAGCTTGTTGCGCGTCAAGCTCTCGAACAGCTCGCGCAGCGACTCCAGGGACGGTATCGGTCGCATCAGTCGCCCTCCCGGAGCGCCACGATCGGATCGACGCGCACGGCGCGCAGCGCGGGCACCAGGCTCGCGACCACGCCTGCCAGCACCAGCGAGCCCGCGGCCGCGAACGCGACCCTCAGATCCACGCTCGGTTCGCGCAGGAACGGGACATTCTTCAGCTTGCTCGCCGCGAGCTCCACCAGGCCGACGCCGGCGACGAGCCCGGTGTAGCCGGAGAGCGTCGTGATCAGCACGCCCTCGGTCACGATCATCGTCACGATCGACAGCGAGGTCGCGCCGAGCGCCTTGCGCACGCCGATCTCGCGGGTGCGCTCGGCCACGGAGATCAGCAGGATGTTACCGACGCCGATCGCCGCAGCGAACAGCGTGCCGACACCGACGATCCACACGAAGCCGTTCAACCACACGAACACCTCGCTCACCTTGCGGAACGACTCGAGGCTGTTCTGGATGCGGATCGCTCGTTTGTCGTCCGGGTGGACCTGGTGGCGTTTTTGCAGGAACGCGAGCGTCTTCTGCTCGGCGATCCGGCTCTCTTCGAGGTCGTCCGACTTCAGCGTGAACATCAGCCCGTGCAGGCGCCCGGGCGTCAGGTAGGCGTTCTGCGCGACGCTGATCGGGATGAAGATCCGCCGCGGCTCGTTGTCGTTGCCGTCGTCCTCGAACTCGCCGACCACGAGGTACTGCTGGCCGCGCAGCTGGATCCGCTGCCCGACCGGGTTCTCGTCTCCGAACAGGATCTCGCGCACCTGGTTGCCGATCACCGCTACCTTTCGCTGCTCGCGGAGGTCCGTATCGTTCAGGTAGCGACCGCGGACGACGTGCGTCTTCTCGAGGAAGCGATGGCCCGGATGCACGCCGCGCACGTCGAACGATGCCCGCTTCGCGCCGCGGCTCACGAAGAACTCACCCCACAGGTAGAAGCGCCCGCTCTTGTGCTCGATGCCGCCCACGTGCTGGTCGATGGCGTCGTAGTCCGATTCGTCGAGGACCACGTCGCGCC
>JALYWZ010000140.1 GCA_030852505.1 Myxococcota bacterium
CGCCGTGGCGGGAGCGGGAGCGGGAGCAGCGGCAGGCGCCGGTGCGGCGGCGGGAGCCGCTGCCGGCTTCTCCGCGGGTGCACCTTCACCCGCGAGCTCGAGCACGACCAGCACTTCACCGACGGGCACGGTGTCCCCCACCTTGAAGCGCCGCTCCTGGACCGTGCCGTTGCGCGGCGCGCCGATCGTGACCGTTGCCTTGTCGGTCATCACCTCGACCATGTCCTGGTTTTCGGTGACAGATGCGCCTTCTTCGACGAGCCAGCTGACGATCTCGCCTTCGGTGACGCCTTCTCCGATATCGGGGAGCTTGAACTCGAACTTCGACATGTTCTTTCGCCTCGAGGGGGGGTTCAACGCGCTTCTAGCACGACCGAGGCGCTCCCCAAACCAAAGCCTGCCGCTTCGCGAGCTGCGAACGACAGGTAGCGGCGGCGCGCAGGTCCAAGGCGGCCGACCCGCCCGGAAACCGGCGCGCGGTCAGTGCTTCACGGCCTCGAGCAGCGCCGGCAGGATCCGGTGCGACAGCGGGAGATACTCCATCTCCAGCGTGTACGGGAACGGCGTGTCGAAGCCGGTCACACGCACGGGCGGCGCCTCCAGATGATAGAAGGCGCGCTCGACGACGAGGCTCACGAGCTCGGCGCCGAAGCCGCAAGTGCGCGGCGCCTCGTGCACGACCACGAGCCGCCCCGTGCGCTTCACGCTCTCGAGGATGGTCTGGATATCGACGGGCCAGAGCGTGCGCAGGTCGATCACCTCGGCCTCCACGCCCTGGAGCGCCGCCTTGGCCGCCGCGTCGAGCGCCTCGTACAGCATCGCGCCGTAGGCGAGCACGGTCACGTGACGCCCGCTGCGGACGATCGCGGCGCTGCCGAGCGCGACCGTGTACGGACCCGAGGGCACGTCGCCCTTGGCGGCGCGGTACACCCGCTTCGGCTCGAAGAAGATCACCGGATCGGGGTCGGCGACCGACGCCAGCAGCAAGCCCTTGGCGTCATAAGCGCTCGACGGGCACACCACTTTCAGACCGGGCACGTGGATGAACGCGGCCTCGGGGTGCTGCGAGTGGTAATGCCCGCCGCGGATGCCGCCGCCGACGGGCGCGCGGATCACGACCTTGGCCGGATACTCGCCGCCCGAGCGGTAGCGGTACTTCGACAGCTCGTTGACGATCTGGTCGTAGGCGGGCCAGATGAAATCCGCGAACTGGATCTCGACGATCGGCACGAGCCCGTACAGAGCCATGCCGACGGCCGAGCCGACGATGCCGTTCTCGCTGAGCGGCGTGTCGATCACGCGGTCGTCGCCGAACTCGTCGAACAGGCCCGCGGTCACGCGGAACACGCCACCGACGCGCCCCACGTCCTCACCGAGGATCACCACGCGCGAATCGTCGCGCATCGCAGTTCTTAGGCCATCGTTGATGGCCTGGACCATGTTCATCTGGGGCATGGGAGTTTAGCTTCTTGGGTTTCGGTGACTGAGCTGCCCCGCGTCCATGGCTTGCTGAAGACAGACCGCGCCGGGCTCGGGTTTTCTTGGGTTTCGGTGTCCAAGACGCCCCGCGTCCGTCTCATGCTGAAGCCAGACCGCGCCGGGTTCGCCGGTGCTCTCGTGGGGTGCGGTCGCTCGGGATGATCGTGATCTGCAGTTCCCAAGACTTCTGGCGTGGGGATGGTTCCCGGAATCCAACTGAACCCTCACGGACCCGCTAGTTTCCGTGCGGGTTGGGTGCTCGGGGCCCGGAGAGCACTTCCTGCCTCTGCTCCTGCAGGTGCCACGGAGGACGCGCGTAGACGTCTTCGAACATGGATTCGAGGGGCGGCGGCGGCGTGTGCTCGGCCACCTTCACGGCAGCCTTGAAGGACGCGTCTACCTCGGCGATCAGCCGCTCTTCGGCCGTGCCGTCCCAGAGCTCGTGCTTCTCGAGGTAGGCCCGCACGCGTCCGATTGGATCGCGGGAGGCCCAGGGCTCGAGCATCTCGCTGCCGCGATAGCGGTTCGGATCGTCGCTCGTGGAGTGACCACCCATGCGGTAGGTGATGGCCTCGATCAGCGTCGGCCCCTCGCCGCGAACGCCGCGCTCGACGGCCTTCTGCACCGTCGAAACGACCGCGAACAGGTCGTTGCCGTCGACGCGCACGCCCGGGATGCCGTAGGCCGCCGCCTTCTCCGCGAAGGTGCGGCTCGCGGTCTGGCGCTCGACGGGCACGCTGATCGCCCAGCCGTTGTTGCGGCAGAAAAATACGGTCGGGATCTTGAACACGCCGGCGAAGTTCATGCCGCTGTGAAAGTCCGAAGAGCTCGTGGCGCCGTCGCCGAAGTAGGCGAGCGTGGCCACGTCCTTCTTCTGGATCTTGGCGCCCCAGGCGAAGCCGACGGCCTGGGTGATCTGCGTGCCGACGGGAGAGCTGATCGAGCCCCAGCCCACGCGGCGGCAGGTGTAGTGGTCCGGCATCTGCCGCCCGAGCACCGTGTCCTTGGCGTTGCCGAACATGTTGTGAACGAACACTTGTAGCTCGAGGCCGCGCATCAGCGCCGCACCGAACTCGCGGTAACACGGGAACAGGAAGTCGCCCTTGCGCATGGCGTAGGCGCTTCCCAAAATCGCGCCCTCTTCACCGAGCGAGCCGACGTGGAAGCCGATGCGACCCTGGCGCTGCAGTGCGACCAGCCGTTCGTCGAGCTGCCGCGTCATCACCATGTGGCGATAGAGGTGGAGCACCTCGTCGTTGCCGAGCTTGGGGTCGTTTTCGGGGTCCAATGTCAGATCGTCGCGCAGCACGCGCACGATCTCGTTCGGCGGGACGGCGTCCGATCGTTTCAACGTCGCTAAGTTCATGGCGTTGGCTGCGCTCACTCGTGGAGAGCGCGTTTGGCTTCGAGCAACACTTCGTCGACCATCGATTCGCCGACGTTGAGCTTCTTCGCAATCCGCGACATCACGTCGCGCTCGACCTGGCTCACGCCGCCCGAGACCTGCGCGAGCAGCGCCGCGACGCGCAACACCTCGCGCGCCTGCTCGGGCCTTCGCACGGCACGTCCGACCACGTCGATGCGCTTGTCGATGCCGTCCTCGGCGAGCTGGTCCGACAGATCCGCAAGCAGCGCCGAGACCTGCCGCTCGGCGACGCGCCCCGCGCAAGCGAGCAACACCACGTGCCGGAACGTCGCCTGCTCGGTCGCGTCGAACTCGCCGTCGGCGTGCGCGACCACGAACGCGCTCTCGATGATGGCCTCGAACAGCCGAGCCGCGTCCGGGTCGTAGCCCGTGGGCTGCGTCAGCTCCTCGATGTCCGCGGTCAGCCCGTAACAGCCGGCAGCGGCCGAAAGGATCGACACGGGATGGGGCCCCTCGGCGTAAGCCGGAGCCTGGCCTAGCTTGCGCGCGACCTTGGTGAGCAGACTCGAATCAGGCGGCATCGGAGCTCGTCGGCTTTGGCCGGGAGCCTAGCATGGCTCCGCGCTGCCACGCGGTGTCAACTCGAGACGCGTCGGACCAACGACGACGGCGCGATCAAGTCTCTGTCTATTGGCCCACGGTCCAGGCCGTGCAGACCGCGCGCGGGCGACTGCGTAACGCTCGCCGCACCGGTTATATGGCTTGCATGGCTTGCATGGCCTGCACCGGTCAGCTCCGGGCGCAGCCGCGCAGCAACGAAGCCCTCCGCTGCATGATAGCTGGAACGGACGAGCGGCCCCGAAGCGACGAACGCGAAGCCGATCTCGAGCGCGGCCAATCGGTACTCCTCGAAGGTCGCCTCCGTCACGTAGCGATCGACCGGCGCGTGCTTCGGCGTGGGGCGCAGGTATTGACCGAGAGTCACGATATCCGTGCCGGCGTTGCGCAGGTCGCGGAGCGACTCCACCACTTCCTCGTCGCGCTCGCCGATGCCCACCATGATCGAGCTCTTTACCAACCGCGCGGGATTGCGGACTTTTGCACGCTCCAGCACCTTCAGCGACGTATCGTAGTCACAGCGCTGATCGCGGATCACGGGCGAGATGCGGCGTACGACCTCGATGTTGTGGGCGAACACGTCGGGCTCCGACTCGAGCACCACGTCCACGTCGCGCAGCCGCCCCACGAAGTCGCCGACCAGGGTCTCGACCAGGAGCTCCGGCGCTTGCGTCCTGAGTCCCCTCACCGTTCGCGCGACCTGCGACGCTCCGCCATCCAGCAGATCGTCGCGATCGACCATCGTCAGCACCACGTAACGCAGGCCAAGCTCGGCGATCGCGCGGGCGACGTGCTCCGGCTCGCGCGGATCGAACGCACCGCGCGGGTTGCCGGTAGTGACGGCGCAGAACCGGCAGCCGCGCGTGCAGGTGTGCCCGAGCAACATCACCGTCGCCGTCCCCGCGTTCCAGCACTCCCCCACGTTCGGACAGCGCGCCTCCTCGCACACCGTGTTCAGGTCGAGGCGGCGCAGCGTCTGCTTCAGCCGTGCATAGTTCTCGCCGCCAGGCGCACGCACTTTGAGCCAGGGCGGCTTCGGATCACGAGGACTTGGAGCATTCACGGAGGACACGGGTAGTGCCGCCGAGCCTACGGCGCGGACGGTGCGCGCGCCACCCTGCGGTTTTCAGCGCTCGAACAGCGCGGCAAGCGCCGCGGTCTCGTTCGTGCCGCTGGACTCGTGTCGGTATCCCTCGTCGTTCCTCCAGGCGAACGACAGGTAGAGTGACTCGGCCGCGAAGTCGAAGCTCGCGAACGTCAAGCGCCGGCTAGCAACCAGCATCTTGCCGGTGGCCTTTACTTCGACGACCTGGGCTGCGCGCTGGACGCGAAGCGTGGCTTGCATTTCGAGCTCGCTCGAGTCGATGCAGGCCGCGGCGGGCGCCACGAACGAGCGCGTGCCGCAGGCCTCGGCGCGCGCGAAGAACGACGGGGCGAGCGCGTCGCTCGGACTCAGCCTCTCCGCGCGCTCACCGCCGAACGGAAGCTGCACGGTGATCTGGTACTCGCCGACGCTGAATGGCCCCTCCGCTTCCAACCCCGACGCCACCGCGAGCATGTCCGCCTGGTCGTATTCGTAGCCGTCGGCACCGGGGCCCGAGCCGGCATCGGAGTCCGAGCACGCGACCAGATACAGCGGATTGCCGAGCGCAAACAGCGCGAAAGCCGCCGTCTGGAGCAGGCGCCGCGCCCAGCCACCCGTACCCCGCGAAACACCCGTTGAATCGAGATGCATGGTCACCCTCCGCTTGTTTCGTGTTCAATTCGACGCGAGCAGCTTCTCCAGGAGCTCGTTGACGAGCTTCGGGTTGGCCGAGCCCTTGGTCTCTTTCATGACCTGGCCCACCAAGAACCCGAGCACACCCTTTTTGCCGGCACGCACGCTGGCCGATTGGTCCGGGAACTTGGCGATGACCGCCTCGCACGCCGCGCGCAGAGCGGATTCGTCGGAGACGACGCGCATGCCGCGCTCGGCGACCAGGTCGTTCGGACGCTTGTCGGTGCCCTCGATCGCCGCGTACACCTCCTTGGCCTGCTTGCCCGAGATGTCCCCGCGTTCGACCAGCGTGAGCAGCTCGGCAACCTGCTCGGGCTGGACGCTGAACTTGGCGCTCAGGCCGTGCACCTGGGCGCCGCGGAGCACCTCGTTCGCGATCCAGTTGGCAGCCTTCACGGGGCTGTCCAGCTTGGAGGAGACCGCGTCGAAGAAGCGCACGTAGCCCGGGTGTTGGCTCAGGGTCGCGGCCGTGGCCGCGGGAACACCGCGCTCGACCCAGCGTTGTCGCACGGCCGCGGGCAGCTCGGGGACCGCGCCGCGGCAGCGCTCGACGAAGGCGCCTTCCAGCCGGAGCGGGGGCAGGTCCGGCTCGGGGAAATAGCGGTAATCGTGGGCGTCTTCCTTGGAGCGCAAGGTGTGCGTCTCGCCCGTGTCGGGGTCGAAGCTGCGCGTCTCCTGCGTGATCTTGCCGCCGGCATCGAGGATCGCGGTCTGGCGCGCGATCTCCGAATCGATGGCGCGCTGCACGAAGCGGAACGAGTTCAGGTTCTTGAGCTCGCAGCGCGTGCCGAACTTGGACGAGCCGCGCGGGCGGAGCGAGACGTTGGCGTCGCAGCGGAAGCTGCCCTCTTCGAGGTTGCCGTCGTTGACGCCGGCGAATACGAGGATGTCGCGGAGCGCGCGCAGGTACGCGGCGGCTTCGGCGCTGCTGCGCAGGTCGGGCTCACCCACGATTTCGACCAGCGGAACTCCGGCGCGGTTGAGATCGACGAGCGAGTCGCCGCCCATGCCGTGGACGTTCTTCCCGGCGTCCTCTTCCATGTGCACGCGCGTGATCCCGACGCGGCGGGCTTGTCCGTCGAGCTCGAGATCGAGGTGACCGTGCTTCGAGAACGGCTCCTCGTACTGGCTGATCTGATAGCCCTTCGGCAAATCCGGATAGAAGTAGTTCTTGCGCGCGAAGATGCTGTGCTCGTTGATCGTGCAGCCGAGCGCGAGCGCCGCGCGCACCGCGAACTCGACGGCTTTCTGGTTCAAGACCGGGAGCGAGCCGGGCAGCCCCAAGCAGACGGGGCAGACGTTGGCGTTGGGGGGGGCGCCGAAATTGGTGGAGCAGCTGCAGAACAGTTTGCTGTCGGTGAGGAGCTGGGCGTGCACCTCGAGGCCGATGACTGGCTCGTAGTCGGTCATTCTCCGCGCGTTTTAGCTCAGATTTTTGGGAACATCACGAGGAGCGCGCTGGGTTTGTTGGGATCTCGGGTGATCGCCGCTGGCCCGAGCGCGCGTTTCTCGCTTAGACTGAGCCGCAGACTGGCCCGAAGCTGCTTTCTCCCACCACGAGGAAACATGCCGACCAAAGCCCAACTGACCAAGGCCGAGGAATTCCAGAACCGGCGCGCCGCGTCCATTGCTGCGAACGGCTCGACACCACCGCCGCGGCGTACGCCCGTCCCGGCCAAGCCGCACAACCTCGGAGACCGCGCCGGCCGTCACGCCGCCGTCGCCTACGAGGCTTCCGAGACGAAGCCGTCTCGCAAGTCCACGAGGAAGAGCGCGCACCACCTGCGCGCGGCGAGTCAGCTGGAGCACACCGAGATCCTGGCTCGGACGACATCGAAGGCCCGCTCGGCGGTGGCCTCGGTGCGCGCGCTGACGGTCGGCGGCAAGCCGCGGCGCTGAGGTCGCGCGCGCCGACGCGCCCGAATGAAGCACACGGGCACGTCCGGTAGCGCCGTTCGGGGAGCTCCTCGACCAGAGGGGTGAGGCCGTGGTGTAGTCCGGGCCCGCTGATGCCCGACTCTTCGCTGCTCGCTCACCTGCCTCACCCCGACGACACCACGCCGGACAGCATCCTCGATGCATTCCTGTCCTGGGTCTCGTCGCGGGGCCTGACGCTCTATCCGCACCAGGAGGAGGCGATCCTGGCGGTGATGCAGGACAAGAACGTGATCTTGCACACGCCGACCGGCTCCGGGAAGTCGCTGGTGGCGACGGCCGTGCACTTCAAGGCGGTCGCCGAGGGCCGGAGGTCGTTCTACACGAGCCCGATCAAGGCGCTGTCGAGCGAGAAGTTCTTCGAGCTGTGCCGCGAGCTCGGCGCCGACAACGTCGGGCTCTTGACCGGCGACGCGAGCGTGAACCGCGACGCGCCCGTGGTGTGCTGCACCGCCGAGGTGCTGGCCAACATCGCGCTCGCAGAGGGTGCCGACGCGCCGGTCGACACGGTGGTGATGGACGAGTTTCACTACTTCTCCGACCGCGATCGGGGAGTGGCCTGGCAGGTACCGCTGCTCACGCTGGACCAGGCGCGCTTCGTGCTGATGAGCGCGACGCTCGGCGACGTCTCCGCGTTCGTCGAGCTCATCGAGCAGCGCACCGGCACGGAGGTGGTCGTGGTGCGCTCGGCGGAGCGCCCCGTGCCTCTCGAGTTCGAGTACCTGGAAGCGCCGCTGCACGAGGCTGTGCACGACCTGGTTCGAGCCGGGCGCTCGCCGGTCTACGTCGTCGAGTTCACCCAGCGCGGCACCGCCGAGATCGCCCAGAGCCTGCTCAGCCAAGACTTCGCCTCGACCGAGGAGAAAGCGCGCTTGAAGCAGGCGCTCACCGGCGAGAGCTTCCGCAGCCCGGGCGGCAAGGACATGCAGAAGCTGCTCCGCCACGGCGTCGGGTTGCATCACGCCGGGCTTCTGCCCCGCTACCGGCTGCTCGTCGAGAAGCTGGCTCAGCAAGGCCTGTTGAAGGTGATCTGCGGGACCGACACGCTCGGCGTGGGCGTGAACGTGCCGATCCGCACCGTGCTGTTCACCAAGCTCTGCAAATACGACGGCGACAAAGTCCGGATCCTGACGGCGCGCGACTTCCACCAGATCGCCGGCCGCGCAGGGCGCAAAGGCTTCGACGAGCGCGGCTACGTGGTCTCGCTCGCGCCCGAGCACGTGGTCGAGAACCTGCGGCTCGAGGCCAAGGTCCAGAAGGATCCGAGCAAGAAGAAGAAGATCGTCAAGAAGAAGCCGCCCGAGTGGGGCTACGTGCCCTGGGACAAGCAGATCTTCGAGAAGCTCGTGAAGGCCGAGCCGGAGCCTCTGGTCTCGCGCTTTCAGGTCTCGTACTCGATGCTGCTCCAGGTGCTGAGCCGCGAGAGCGGCGGCTGCCGCGCCATGAAAGAGCTGGTGCGGGACAGCCTCGACACCAAGCACCAGAAGAAGGGCCACAAGAAGCACGCGCTCGTGCTTTTGCGCTCGCTCTGGCAGGCCGGCGTGATCGAGTTCCGGAGCGCCGACGAGGGCGGCGGCGTGCGCGTGAACGAGGAGCTCCAGCAAGACTTCTCGTTGTTCCACGCGCTCGGCCTTTACCTGGTGGATGCCGTGGAGCGGCTCGACCGCGAGACGCCGAGCTACGCCCTCGACGTGGTCACGCTGGTGGAGTCGATCATCGAGGATCCCGAGGTGGTGCTGAGGCGCCAGGTGGACCTGGAGAAGACCCGCAAGCTCGCCGAGCTCAAGGCCGCGGGCGTGGAATACGACGAGCGCATGGCCGAGCTCGAGCGCGTCACCTACCCGCAGCCG
>JALYWZ010000706.1 GCA_030852505.1 Myxococcota bacterium
CCACACTTCAGCAAGCGCGCCTCGGAGGGGCCGCGCGTGGCGCCCTCGCGCGCCAAGAAATCGGCGGCACCGAAGGCCGCGCGCGTGCGCATGCCGCTCATCACGGTAGCGAACTCCCCCGACAAGGAAGCGGCGCTTGCCGGTCTCGAACGCTGGAAGCAGCGGCATCCCGAGGCTGCTGCTCGGCTGGCCGTCGACGACGTGCTCGTGGACTCGATGCGCGGTCGCTCCTCGACCTGGACGCGAGTCCGCCTGAATTTGCGCCACGTGCCGGAGCCGCTGCGCCCCCCACCGGAGCCGCCCGATCCGGACGACGATCCCACCCGCGAGTGGCGAAAATCGAAGCGGCCGTGAGCGCTCAGCCGCGCGCGAAGATCGCGGCGAGCTCCGCCGCCGGGACGACCTCGAGCTGCGCGTAGGTGCAGTCGCGCGGCGGCTTGTCGCTGCGGAAGCGACGAAACTGCGCCGTGTGGCGAAAGCGGTCGTTTTGCAGGTGATCGTAGCCGACCTCGGCCACGAGCTCCGGCCGGAGCGGCTCCCAGGACAAATCCTTGCCCTGGCTCCAGCGGCTCTGGCCGCCTGGCATGCGGCCGCTCGCGCTGCGCTCTGCCCACGCGCCCCACGGGTGCTCTGCCAGCGCGCCTTCCCGGTACGGCGCGAGCAAGCTCTTGAGCTCGCGGCGTTTGGCCGCGGTGAAGCTGGCGCACACGCCGACGTGCTGCAGCGCGCCCGTGTCGTCGAACAGCCCGAGCAAGAGCGAGCCCACCGCCTCGTCCTTCGCGTCTTTATGCCAGCGAAAGCCGGCCACCACACAGTCGCACTCTCGGTCGTGCTTGATCTTGAACAGCACGCGCTTGTTCGATTCGTACTTGCCCACCAGGGGCTTGGCCATCACGCCGTCCAGGCCGGCGCCCTCGAAGCGACGAAACCAATCAGCCGCGAGCGCTCGATCCTTCGTCGCGGGTGTCAAATGGACGGGCGGCGCGAGCCCTGAGACGGCCGCCTCGAGCCGCGCGCGGCGTTCTGCGAAGGGCAGGCCCCGCAGATCGCTGTCTCCCTCGCACAGGATGTCGAAGAACACGATCGACGCGGGCGTCTTTTGCGCGAGCAGGTTCACGCGCGACGCGGCCGGGTGAAGTCGCATCTGCAGTGCGTCGAAATCCAGCGCGTCTTTTTGCGCGACGACCAGCTCCCCGTCGAGCACGATGCGTTCGGGCAAAGCTGCCTCGAGTGCAGCAACCAGCTCCGGGAAGTAGCGATTGAGCGGCTTTTCGTCGCGACTCTGCAAGAAGAGCTCGGCGCCGTCGCGAAATACCAACGTCCGGAAACCGTCCCACTTGGGCTCGAACAGGAACCCTTCCCCTTCCGGCAGGGCGCTCAGGCGCTTGGCGAGCATGGGCAGCACGGGCGGTTGTACCGGCAGTCGCACGCGCTAAGCGTACACTCTTTCTCATGCAAAGCACTCGGCAGGTCGCGCTCTCGCTCGAAGAGATCGCCGCGCTGCTCGAATTCGCCGGCGAGTCCCGGTTCAAGGTTCAGGCGTACCAGCGCGCGGCCGAGGTCGTGAATACTCTCGGTGAGGAGCTCGGTCCGCTCGTCGAACAGGGACGGCTCCAAGAGCTCGAGGGCATCGGTGCCACGCTCTCGCGCCAGCTCGAAGAGCTCTGGAACACCGGGAGCTCCGAGTACCTGGTCCGGCTCCGGAGCGATCAACCGCCGGGTGTCGGCGAGCTGATTCAGGTGAAAGGACTCACTCCGCGGCGAATTCGCAGCTTGCACGACGCGCTCGGGATCGGCTCCGTGCTCGAGCTGCGCGATGCCTGCGCCGCCGGGAAGGTTCGTCACGTGAGCGGCTTCGGCCTGAAGACCGAGGCGAACCTGCTCGCTGCCTGCGAGCACTGGCTCACGCGCGACGAACGTCAGCCCGATCCCGTGCTGTTGCCGCGCGCGCTCGAGCTGTCGGGTCTGATCCAGAAGCGCCTGTCCCAAGTCGCGGAGGAGGTCGTGCTCGTGGGGGCGCTACGGCGGGGCGCGGAGAGCGTTCGTGAGCTCGAGTTCGTGATCGTGGGCGACGCCGAGCGAGCGCTCGCCCAAGTCTCGGAATTGCGGCAGGTCCTGCGCACGGACCGAGCCACGAACACCGCGTACCTGACCGAGGGCCTCAGCCTGCGACTGCACCCCACACAGCGGTCCTCGCTCGGCACCGCCGCAGTGCTGCACACGGGCAGCGCCGAGCACGTGGACGCCCTGTCGAAGCGCGCACGCGCGCGCGGCGCAGACGAGCTCGCGCCGTTTCCGAGCGAGGCCGAGCTGTACCGCTCGCTCGGGCTCGCCTTCGTTCCGCCCGAGCTCCGCAATGGACAGGGCGAAGTCGGCGAGGCCGAACGCAGCGACTTCTCCGACTTGCTCGGCATCGACGACATCCAGGGCATGGTTCACTGCCACACCACCTACTCCGACGGAAAAGACACGGTCCTCGACATGGCGCGCGCGGCACACGCGCTCGGCATGAAGTACATCACCATCACCGATCATTCCCCGAGCGCTCACTACGCGCGTGGCGTGGCCATCGATCGCTTGAAGGAACAATGGGACGAGATCGCGAAGGCGCAGGAGCAGGTGCCGATCCGGATCCTGCGCGGCACCGAGTCGGACATCCTGAGCGACGGGAACCTGGATTTTCCGGACCAGATCCTGGAGCGCTTCGAGGTGGTGATCGCCAGCATCCACGCGCGCCACCGCATGGACGGCCCAGCCATGACGGCGCGCTTGAGCCGCGCACTGTCGCTGCCGCTCTTCAAGATCTGGGGACACGCGCTGGGACGCATCCTCAATCACCGCCCGCCGGTCGCCTGCCACGTCCCGGCGCTGCTCGATCGACTGGCGGCCTCACGAGGAGCCATCGAGCTCAACGCCGATCCTCATCGGCTGGATTTGCCTCCGGAGTGGATCCCCGCCGCCCGCGAGCGCGGGATCCCGTTCGTGGTCTCGGTCGATGCGCATTCCACGCGCGGGCTTTCGGTGTTGCGCTACGGCGTCAGCATGGCGCGCCGCGGTGGCCTGCGGCGGAACGAGGTCCTGAACACGCTTTCGCCCGGCGATTTCAGCGCGTGCGTGCGCCCCTTTTGAGCTCGCTCAGGTGGAGCCGAGCGCCCCGGGAAGCCAGCGTTCGGGCAGCCGCCGCGCGGGCCCCCAGCACAAGGCAACGCTGCCCCCGTCGCGGACGATGCGCTTGAGCTCGGTCGTCAACACGCGCAGCCGCTCGTATTTGGCGCGATCGAAGGGCGGGTGCCGACCGAGCAGCGCCGGACGCAGTCGCTCGGCGGGCGCGTGCTCGGCCTCGGTGTCGCGCGCAGCGACGACCTGTCCCCCGCGCACAGCGAGCAGGCGTGCCCGTGTGGCGCCCGGCTCGCGGTAGATCACGTCGCTGTCGTGCAGCAGCGTGAGCCAGCGCGCGCGCCGGTAAGCTCGATAC
>JALYWZ010000707.1 GCA_030852505.1 Myxococcota bacterium
GCAAGCGTTGAGCGGCGGCTGAGGCTTCGTTAGACTGCGGAGCGATGGCCAAGCGGCGCGACGACGAACGGCAAGCGCCGGCTTCCCTCGGGGAGGTGCTGGCCGACAGCCGCAAGTATGCGCTCGAGCGCTCGCGCGCGCCGATGGATCGCTACAGCTATCGCCTCGCCGTGGGGCGGCGGATCGCCGAACGCACCGAGCTCGGTTCCTTGAAACGCGGCGAGCTCACGGTGTACGTCGCTTCCCCGGCCTGGGCGCAGGAGCTCAGCTTGCTCGCGCCCGAAATGCTCTCCCGTCTCCAGGAGCGCGGGCTCGCCGTGCAGCGGCTCAGGTTTCGGCTGAGCACCAAGCAGCAGCAGACGCGCGCCGAACCCGTCGCCAAGGAGCCGCCGCTGCCGCGCGCGCTCCCGCCGGAGCTCGACGCGCGCCTGTCGAAGCTCAGGGACGAGGAGCTCCGGAGCGCGATCGCCGAGGCGGCGGGCCTCGCCTTCGGGAGGGCTCTGGAGCGCGAGCGGCGCGCGGCCGCTACTTCGAAGCAGCCAGCCGCTCGAGGCCCTCGAGGCGCTGCATCACGAAGCGCTCCGCCGGACCGAAGCTCTGGCCCATCTCCCTCAGCGCCCCGAGATACTCGCGTAAAGCGCCGAGGTTGATGCTCGATGCCTTGCGCAAGATGACGTACAGCTGATCGACGACGGTGGCGGGCATCGGGCGCCGGGCCACGGCGTAGAGCTCGATCACGTAGTCCACCCAGCGGCCCTTGGCCGTGGCGTCGGCGAGCTTGACGGCGTAGCGACCCGCCTTGTCGATGACGTCGGAGCCGCTCTGCGCGCGGCGGCCCGCCTTGAGCTCGCCCAGCAGGCTGACGAGCGGCGCCGACAGGATGCGCTCCGCCTCTTCACCGCGGCCGAGTGCCAGGATTTTTTCCGCGACGCCGCCGAGCAGGTCCAGCGTGTCGCCGCTGAACGTGGCTTCGTTCTCGCTCACCATCTGCGGGAGGGCGCGCGAGTCGTCGATGCGGGTCACGGCAAGGCTGCGATCGCGCACGCGCTTTCGTTCTCGCTCGCGCTCGGGCGCGTCGCTCACGACCACGCTGCGGAGCACGAAATCCTGACGGCCGATCTGGATGTGATCCCCGTCTTTGAGGCGGAGCGAGCCGGCGATGCGGCGCGCGTTGACGTAAACCCCGTTGACGCTACCGCAGTCGTCGACGGTGACTCCGTCGGGTTGGACCTCGAGCTTGGCGTGGCGGCGCGAAGCCAGGCCGTCGTCCACGACGATGTGACAGCTCGAGCTACGGCCCATGAACAGAACGCCCGTCCCCAGGTCTATTTCCCGCCCCTCGTGCTCGAACCAGTAACGGCGGACGCGTTCGCGCGCCGACACCGGACCCGCGCGTGGTGTCTCGGGGTTCGTCTGCTTGTTCTGGCGTTCCCGATCCAACGCTCGGAAAGCTAGCGTGTCGGTTTCGGATCGTCGAGCATCCGAGCTCGGCTGTGAAGTGTGCGTCGCGCCGCACGAAGCGCGTGTTACGGTCGCCGACATCGTGTGCAAACGCGCAAATGATGACTCTCCACGTGTACGCTCATCGAGGCTGATGTCGCGGTATTCCCCACGTGCGCAAGCCGTGCGCCAGGTCTGCGCGGGCTGCGCTTCTGTCGCCCTGCTCGCGGGAATGACCTGGAATCGCGCTGCGCGAGCCGATGTACCGGAGTCCGCACGAAGCGCCGGTGTCGGTGCAGCGTCGCGTGGGGTGGAACCGGGGACGACGGCGCGTGTTGCGATCCGCGCGGACTACGGGGGAGCCGTGCTCGAGCTGCGTCGCTTTGGCGACTCCGGCGCCTGGCACCCCGCCTGCGCGGCGCCTTGCGCTCGGCAGCTCGAGGTAGCGGGGATGGAAGCGCGCGTGGTCGCGCCCGGTATGACGCCGTCGAGACCGTTCCGCGTCGAGCCCGGGAGCGGCTCGGCGCTGCTCACGGTGAACGGGGGCTCGGCGGGCCGCGCTAGCGCCGGCAGGCTGTCGCTGTATGTCGGCGTCCCGCTCGGCTTCGCGGGGATGGGCGCGTTCGCTTACGGCAAGTACGACGATCGAACACCGCTGGTCGTGGGCGGTGGCATCGCACTCGGGCTCGGCGCAGCCCTGGTGTTGGTGGCGCTGCCGCTCATCGTCAGCGGCAGCACCGAGGTCACCAACAGCGAGGGTCAGTGGATCGCGGACACGGCGCCCGCGATCCGCTTCTGACCCCGTCTCTCTAGCGCTTGAACTCTTTCATCAGGTCGGCAAGCGCCTTGCACCACTCGAGGCTCACGGCGTTGTAGATCGAGGCGCGCATGCCGCCCACCGAGCGGTGGCCCTTGAGGCCGATCATGTTGCGCTTCTTGGCCTCCTCCAGGAACTCGGCCTCGAGCTCGGGAGTCTTGAGCGTCCACACCACGTTCATGGTGGAGCGCGCAGACTTCTCGACCGGTGACGAGTAGAGGTCGGCGCGCTCGTCGATCGCGTCGTAGATGAGCTTGGCCTTCTCGCGGTTGACTTTCTCGACCGCCGAAAGGCCGCCGGCCTTCTTCAGCTCGTCGAGCACGTTACGGAGGACGTACACCGAGAACGTGGGCGGCGTGTTGTAGAGCGAGTTGTTGTCGGCGTGGGTCCGGTACTGGAAGATCGTCGGAATGTCCGAGCGACCCGCGGCCACGAGCTCCTTCTTGACGATCACGAGCGCGAGCCCGCTCGGGCCCAGGTTCTTCTGAGCGCCGGCGTAGATCAGGCCGAACTTGGAGACGTCGATCGGGCGCCAGGCGATGTCGCTCGACATGTCCGCGACCAGCGGCACGTTGCCGGTATTCGGGAACTCCGACCACTGCGTCCCGAAGATCGTGTTGTTGCTGGTGATGTGGACGTACGCGGCGTTCGGGTCGAGCTCGAGCTCCTTCTGGCTCGGGATGCGACCGAACTTCTTGTCCTTCTCCGTGGTGGCCGCGACGCGCACCGTGCCGACGGTCTTGGCCTCTTTGTAGGCCTTCTGCGACCAGGCGCCGGTGAGGACGTAGTCCGCGCTCTTGCCGGCGGGCAGCAGGTTCATCGGGACGAGCGCGAACTGCTGGCTGGCACCACCCTGGAGCAGCAGCACGTCGTAGCTGTCGGGCACGCCCAAAAGCTCGCGCACGAGCGAGATCGCCTCGTTGTGCACTGCCTCGTAGGCCTTGCCGCGGTGGCTGTGCTCCATGACGCTCATGCCGGTACCGGCGAGGTCGAGGAGCTCCTTCTGCGCGCGTTCGAGAGCGGCGGCGGGAAGGGCGGCGGGTCCTGCGTTGAAGTTGATTGCTCGAGCCATGGTCCTCCGAATTTACGAAAATGCAGGCGAGGGCTAGCGTCAGCGCTGCGTCGCGTCAAGTCACGCCGGGGTAACTCCGCAGAAGCGGGGCAACGGCCTCCGGTCAGCGCGCGGTGCCGAGCGCGCGCGCGGCGATGTCGCGACG
>JALYWZ010000708.1 GCA_030852505.1 Myxococcota bacterium
CCCGCCAGCGGGTTGCTCCGCCGCGGAGCCGCCGGTGTCGGTTGCGGAGCCGTCGCTCGTGCCGGTGCTGCCGGAGCTCGTGGTTTCGGACGTCGCCGGTTGCGGTTCGTTCGCCGCGCTCGGGTCGACGGCGATCGCCGTGGAGAGAGCCAGCACCTCCGACACCTCGGCGCAGCGCGCGCCCGTCACCTTGCGTGCTGCCGTCGAGCTGCTCTCGCCCTGCACGGCGAGGCTGCCCTCGAAACCCGTGTCGGTGCGTTGAATCGCGATCACGAAGGTGCGTGCGCTCTCACCCGGCGCGGCGATCCGCGCGCGCGGCGCGCGGCGCAGCACGTCCGCGACGAATTGATCCGCTCCCGGGCAGCTGGCCTCGGCGCGGTAGTCGATGCGGATCGCCTCCGACTCGGCGGCCATCGCAGTCCGTGCCGAACCGAGACCGAGCGCGAGCGCGGCGACGGGCAGGAGACGAGTCAGCGAGCGAGCCATGACGAAGAGCGAGTGGAAGTGCACACGAGGACCGACGCCGCCGCCGGTCGCCGAGGCAGCTAGTTCTAGCGTGCATCGGCGAACGGCGGCTCTCGCCGGTACGGGCCTGGCTACTCGCCGCTCTCCGCGCCGAGCTCCCACCTGGCTCCGCCCGCTGCCGGAGCCTTCCCATGACCTGTCCGCTGCCAGCTGCTCTGCGCGCCGTTCTGCGCGGCCGATTCCTCCTCCGAACGGAGCCCGAGCTGCTGGCGATGGGTCGTACCGCTATCGGCGGTCCTGCGATTGATCCGCGCGGCTCCTGACACCGCGTTTCGATAACGGCACGACCCATGCGCCAGTACGTTGAGTGCGGAGCGGCTCACCCGGATTCCAGTTGGCCTCGAGGCCGGACGGCACGGCATGAATGCCGGGCTTCCTAGGTAATGCCCGGCACCGGGGGCTTGCGTATTTGGTCGGCGAGAGCCCGGGCCCGATCGACGGTGATTTGCGGCTTCGCGATTGAAAGTTTTTGCTGCCGGCAGAGCCGAGACACCGCCGTGCTGGTCAGGCGGTACGGAAGCCGGCGCGAAACAACTGATCGAGGTGCAGCGTTTGCACGAGCTCGAGCGCCGAGCGGCCGCTCTTTTCGAGCAGCTGTTGCAGCCCGTGCTCGCAGACCTGGGCGGCTTCCTCGACGGCTTCGACGGGCCGGAGCCGCTGCCCGGAGCGAGAGTGGCCCGCGATCAACGCGTTCGACAGGAAGCCGAGCTCGTCCAGGCGCTCGCGGTAAAGCTCCGGCTTGCTCGCGGCGAGCTCGCGCAGCGCGACGTCGAGGCGCCGCGCCGGGCGCTGGACGAGCGCTTTCGTCGCGGTGCGCTTCGGCGGCTCACTGCCGCGGAGCAAGCGCTGCAGGCGGTCCACGTTGCGTTTCGGTGCAGCGGCAGCTCGCGCTGGCGTCGGGGGGGCGAGCTCCCGGAAATACGCGCGCGTCAGCGGATCGCGCGTCGCCTCGTCGAGCTCTCCCCGGCGCGCGAGCTCGAGGAAGGCGCGGGCGTCGCTCGGCGCAACGTAGCCAGCCTAGGCGCGGCGATCGTCGCGCTCGGCGCGCACGTCATTTTCCAGCATTTCGTCCGAGCTCAGCAGCGCATACAGGCCGCCCTCGTCGTCGATCAGCTCCGCGCTGAGGGCGGCGCAGCGCTCGAGGATGCGCTGCAACACGTCGTGGTGGTTCTGGTCGAGCGCGAGCAACGCCGCCCAGACACTGTCGAAGCTGCGCGCGTCGCGCGAGATCAGCCGAAACTCTTGCCACTCTTCGTGGGGTGCGTTCTCGAGCGCCTTTTCGAGCGGGTCGTTGTCCTCGCCGCCTTGACTGAGCTCGATGCCGAGCGCGTCGATGTCGATCACGAGCACCACGCGCGCCACGCACAGGGTCACGAAATCGAGCGGCAGCTCGCAGAGGCGCTGCGCAACCGCAGCTTCCCCCGCTTCGAGCAGCACCTCGAGCCAGAGCGCGAAGCGCTTGGGGTCGAAGCGCGGATCTTCTCCGGCGCGGCTCGCCGACCAGAGGTCCTCGTCGAACACGCGGAGCAGCTGCTCGGTGCTGGCGAGCGCCACGATCTCGCCCGAATCCTCGAGCCCGAGCGTGTCGATCCATTTTCCGAGCGCTTCCGGTGGAAGCTCGCGCACGGCGGCCACGAGGGCCGGGCTTTCGAGCACGCGTTCGACCAGCCGCCGCGCGGTCGGTGAGCGGTAGCGATCGAGCTTTGCCATGCCGTGTTCATTGAACCTTCGAGTCGGCAATTGGCAGCTAGAAAATAGATCGCGATCTGGGCTAGCGTACTTCTACGAGGTCCGGGGAGGCACCCGAGGGCGAACGGAGATGAAGCTGAAAGCATCCCTGATGTCTGCGCTGTCGCTGCTCGTCGCGTGTGGCGGAGGCGGCGACGGGCCACCCGTCGGACGCTCTCCCGGCGAGCCCGTGGGGCTGCCGCTGATCGAGCGCCCGGTGCAGGCGGGCTATAGCTGCCAGCTCACCCAGCCCCTCACCTCTCTCGGCATACCGTCCTGGGCACTTCCAGCGCTCGTTCCCGGGAAGCCTCCGCTGCTGGTCTGGCATACCGGGTGTCGCGGCAGCTGCGACGACGTGACGGACCTCGCGCTGGCTCCACTCGAAGATCGCGTTCTGGGTGAGCCTCGTCCGCTATTTGCCGGGACGGACGGGCGGTCCGGCATTCCCTCGCTGGCGGTGAACGGAAAGCGCATCACGGCGGTCTGGAAGATCTCCGACGACGACTTCGAGGAAGACGCACGCCTGATGCTCGCGCAGCTGAATCAGGCGGGGGACGTGCTCACGCCGCCGCACGCGCTTCCGTTGACGGGACTGCCGGGAAGCTTTGCGATCGCTGCATCGGCGAGCGCGGTCAGCCGAGGGCGACACGGTCGAGCTGCGGGCGCCGACCTTCTACGAGGTCCACTCCGAGCCCGCCTGGGTCGACATGGGCGACGACGTGGGCCTGGTCTGGTCGCGAGGCTTTCAAACTGGCACTTGCTCGGGTTGCGTCGACGACCATCTCGAGTTCATCGTGCTCGACGGCGAGTCGCTCGAGCCGAAGAGCGAGGTCGTCACCGTGGAATGGCCTGAAGGGCACTACTCTCTGGAGGAGTCGATGCTCGCAGCCGACGGGGCCGAGGTGACGATCGTCACGAACGTCGCGACTCATCGCGAGCTCGAAGGCGCGGTAGCGGGTGTGTCCTGCCGGTGAGCCGCGAACGGAGCGAATTGGAACACTTTGGAACAGATGGTAAAGGTTTGTTATTTAGTGATTTCCAATGGTTACACTTAGGCACGGCCAGTGCAGCCGCCCGTGCCATGACCTCTTTCCTACGAATCCTCACGGGCGTTTCACTGGTCGGCGGCGCGCTCGCCGTCGGGGCCTGCGGCGACGACGACTCGGACGGCGGCTCTGCCACGGGCGGCAGCGCGAGCACGACCGGCGGCAAGGCCGCGAC
>JALYWZ010000709.1 GCA_030852505.1 Myxococcota bacterium
GCTTGAAGCCGCTGGCGCGCGTGGTCGGCGGCGCGACCGTCGGCGTTCCGCCGGAGGTCATGGGCATCGGCCCTGCCCCCGCGATCCGCGCGCTCTCGAAGCAGACCGGGGTCGGCGTCTCGCAGATCCATCGCTTCGAGATCAACGAGGCCTTCGGCGCGCAGTACCTCGCGGTGGAGAAGGAGCTCGAGCTCGAGCGGGCTCGAGTCAACGTCAACGGCGGCGCGATCGCCATCGGTCACCCGCTGGCAGCCTCGGGTGTCCGTCTGACGTTGACTGCGGCGCGCGAGCTCCGGCGTTCGAACGGAGAGTTCGCCGTGTCCTCCGCCTGCGCGGGCGGCGGCCAGGGGATCGCGATTTTACTTCGACACGCGGGCTGAACACAGAAAGCCCTAGCAGGAGACGCATGCAACTCAGTGGAGCGACGTTCATCATCACCGGCGGCGGTTCGGGGCTCGGCGCGGCTACGGCGAGGCGTTTTCACGCCGCCGGCGCGCGCGTCGTGATCGCGGACATCGACGCGGAGCGCGGCGCCGCGCTCGCAGAAGAGCTCGGCGAGAGGGCCGTATTTTCCGCGACCGACGTGGTCAACGAAACAGCCGCGCAAGCTGCCGTCGATCTCTCTCGCGAGCGATTCGGCCGCCTCGACGGGCTGGTCAACTGCGCG
The DNA here is from genome assembly GCA_030852505.1 of Myxococcota bacterium. Classification (GTDB taxonomy): domain Bacteria; phylum Myxococcota_A; class Polyangia; order Polyangiales; family Polyangiaceae; genus PMG-095. The sequence goes on from JALYWZ010000709.1 coordinate 668, forward strand.
GGCATCGGCCCGGCGGAGCGCGTCGTCGGCAAGAAGGGGCCGCACCGGCTTTCGACCTTCTCGCGCGTGATCGAGATCAACCTGATCGGCGCCTTCAACATGATCCGCCTGAGCACGGCGCTGATGGCCACTGGCGAGCCGAACGCCGCAGGAGAGCGCGGGGTGATCATCAACACCGCCTCCGTCGCCGTCTGGGACGGGCAAATCGGCCAGGCCGCCTACGCGGCTTCGAAGGGCGGGATCGTGGCGATGACGCTGCCGATCTCGAGAGAGCTCGCGAGCAGCGGGATCCGCGTGTGCACGATCGCGCCGGGGATTTTCGAAACTCCGATGCTGGCCGGGCTCCCGCCCGACGTTCAGGCGGCGCTCGGCAAGAGCGTGCCGTTTCCTCAGCGTCTCGGGCGCCCGGACGAGTACGCGGCGCTCGCGCAACACATCGTCGAGAACGAGATGTTGAACGGGGAAACCATTCGCCTCGACGGCGCATTGCGCATGTCTGCGCGGTGATGCATACCCCCCCGTATGCCAAGCCTGCCACCCGCCAAAGCTCGAAGCGCGCGCTCGAAAAAGAGCGCGGCGCGAGCCCCGGAAGCGCAGGCAGTGGTCGCGGTTCCCGCGGTCGGAGGGGAAATCGAGAGCGAGCTGCACGCTTTGCTCGGGCAAAGGGTGCGCGACGCGCGGGCGCGGCGCTTCATGACCAGGAAGGCGCTCGCGCGCGAGTCCGGGATCTCGATCGCCTACCTCGCGCGGGTCGAGAACGGCACGGGCAACATCTCGCTCGGCCTCCTGCAGCGGCTGGCGCTGGCGTTGAACCTGCCGATCGAGAGCTTCTTCGTCGCAGAGGAGTCGTCGAACGCCGACTTCACGATGATCGTCGAGTTCTTGAGGCGGCAATCGCCCGAGAAGCTGGCGCTGATCCGGCGCCAGCTGTTCGACGGCGACGACTCCTCGCAGCGCATCGCGCTGATCGGCATCCGCGGCGTCGGCAAATCCACGCTGGGGCCGCTCTTGGCGGAGCACCTCGGCATGCCCTTCGTCGAGCTCAACCGCGAGATCGAGAAGGAGGCCAAGCTCGAGGTGAGCGAGATCTTCACGCTCTACGGGCAGCACGGCTACCGCGTGCTCGAGCGCAAGTGCCTGCAGCGGATCATCTCGGAGTTCCCGCGGGTGGTGCTGGCTACGGGTGGCGGCATCGTGGCCGAGACGCCCACCTACGAGCTGCTCCTCACCTCCTTCTTCACGATCTGGCTGAAGGCCAGGCCACAGGTGATGTTCGAGCGCGTGCTCGCGCAGCACGATGCGCGCATCGCCAGCGCCGAGCTCCGCAAGGAAGCGCTCGAGAACATCACGCGCACGCTCGAGGCGCGACAGCACCTCTACCAGCTCGCCGCCGCGTCGTTCGACACCGGCGGTCGCGCTCCGTCCGAGTTGATCCCCGCGCTCGGGGCGCTCGTCCCGGGCGTGCCCGTCCGACGCTCGGCCGCTCGCTAGCAGGCTTTCAGACCGCGCTCTGCTGCAGAGCCGCCCTCGCCGCCGGGGGCGCCGCGCTGACGGCCGTCCCCGTGCGCGCGCTTTTCCAGAGGCACACATGACTGAACTCGTCACACTCGCTCGTCACGGCAACGTCGCGCTCGTCACCATCGACAATCCCCCGGTGAACGCGCTGTCCCACGGGGTGCGCGTCGCCCTGCTCGAGGTGCTCGGCTCCGCCTCCGCGGACGACCAGGTCGCGGCGCTGGTCATCGCGTGCGCGGGGCGCACCTTCGTCGCCGGTGCCGACATCAAGGAGTTCGGCCGCCCACCACTCGCGCCGGACCTGCCGGACGTCGTCGAATACCTGGACACCCTGGAGAAGCCGGTCGTGGCCGCGCTTCACGGCACCGCCCTCGGCGGCGGGCTCGAGCTCGCGCTCGCCTGTCACTATCGGGTCGCGGCCAAGGGCACCAAGCTCGGCTTGCCCGAGGTGACGCTCGGCATCTTGCCCGGCGCGGGCGGCACGCAGCGCGTCCCGCGCCTGATCGGCGTCTCGGCAGCGCTCGAGATGATCGTCGGCGGCGCGCTGATCTCCGTCGAAAAGGCCCAGGCACTCGGGCTCGTCGACGCCGTGCTCGACGGTGAGCTGACGGCGGCGGCGATCGAGCACGCGAGGAGCCTCGCCGATCGGCGACCGCTGCCGCGTGTCAGCGCGCGACGAGCGGTTCTGGAAGATCCGAACGTGTTCGAGCGGTGCACGAAGCAGACCGAGGAGCGCTGGCGCGGCTACCTCGCCCCATTTCACTGCATCGAAGCGGTGCGGGCGGCGGTGGAGTTGCCGTTCGCCGAAGGCCTGATGCGCGAACGAGCTCTGTTCCAGGAGTTGATGAGCTCTTCGCAATCGCGAGCCCAGCGCCACGTGTTTTTCGGCGAACGCGAGGCCGCGAAACCGGTCGGTCTCGCGAGCGATGCCGCCGCGCGCGAGCTGGGCTCGGTCGTCGTGCTCGGCAATGCACCGGAAGCATTCGCCCTGGCGGATTGCTTCGGCGCGGCGCGCATCCCGGTGCGCGTGCTCGACCCCGGCTCCGCCCCATTCGCAGAGCTCGCGGACGTCGATCTGGTGCTCGACGCGAGCGCGGGCGAGCTTTCGCAGAAGCGCGAGCTCTTTGCCCGCCTCGACGACGCCTGCAAGCCGCTCGCGTTGCTCGCGAGCTCCGCGACGGAGCTCGACCTCGACGCGATCGCCGCGGCGACTCGGCGCGCCCGGGACGTGATCGGCCTGCGCTTCGCTCCGCCGACGGGCCGCCTGCTCGAGGTGCTCCGCGGCCGGGACA
>JALYWZ010000710.1 GCA_030852505.1 Myxococcota bacterium
GATCGTTGCGCTCGAGCACGTCACCCAGCGTGACGAAGTTGCCGAGCGATTTGCTCATCTTCTCTTTGTCGGCGTTGACGAAGCCGTTGTGGATCCAGATCCGCGCGAGCGGCCCGCACTCCGGACAGGCAGCCTCGCTCTGCGCGATCTCGTTCTCGTGGTGCGGAAAAATCAGGTCCATCCCGCCCGCGTGCACGTCGAAACCATGACCGAGGTAGCGGCTGCTCATCGCCGAACACTCGATGTGCCAGCCCGGGCGCCCCTTGCCGAACGGCCCTTCCCAGCCCCACTCTTCGGGGAGAGCGCCCTTCCACAGCGCGAAATCGAGCGGGTCGTGCTTGATGTCGTCCTTGTCGACGCGCGCACCGGCGATCAGCTCGTCGATGTTGCGGCGCGACAGCTTGCCGTAGCCCGGGAAGCTCCGCACCGAGAAGTACACGTCGCGCGTGCCGTCGCTGCGCTCCACCAGGTACGCGCTGCCGTTGCCGATCAGCGTCTGGATGATCGAGAAGATGTCGTCGATGCTCTCGCTGACCTTGGGCTGCACGGTGGGCTCGAGACAGCCGACGGCCGCGATCTGCTCCTGGTACACGGCGGTCATGCGCCGGGACAGCTCGAGCGGCGATTCGCCGTTCTTCGCGGCCCGTTCCAGGATCTTGTCGTCCACGTCGGTGACGTTGCGGGCGTAGTTGACCTCGAGCCCCAGCGAACGCAGCCGGCGCACCAGCAGATCCGGCGTGAGCGCCGCGCGCGCGTGGCCCACGTGAGGCACGTCGTACACCGTGGGGCCGCAACAGTAGACGCTGACCTTCCCGGGTTCCCGGGGGACGAGCGGCTCGGTCTTGCGGTTCAGCGTGTTGTAGAGACGGACACTCATGGTTCGGGGCGTAATCTAACACCGCCTCAGCGCACGCAACGCACGTAAAATTCGCTGCCGATCGCGGTCTGGTCGCTGCGACCGAGCTCGAAGCTCACGCTCCAGGCGAGCTCCGGGTTGCCCGCAACGCGCGACGACGTCCAGAACGCTTCACTCGCCGTGTCCGGGAAGAATTCGCCGTCGATGCTCGGGCGCACCTGCATCCGGTCCACCAGCGTCTGCAGCTCCTTCATGCTCGGGACGCGCGCTCCGAGCGCTGCACAGTGGCCCTCGGCGGCCGCAAAATCCAGATTTTCTCCGGCGTACGGCTGCTGCCAGACAAGCCCCGTGAGTGTGTCGCGGACCGCGGCGTCGGCCTGCTCGTAACGGAAAGACGGCGGGCCGCTCCGCACGTCGCGCACGCAGCGCACCGAGTCGCGCGCCGCGATCGTGCCGTCGCTCGAGTGCCCGTCGCCGAAGTACACGGTCCACGCGCGCGATGGGTCGCCCGCGAGCAAGCTCGAGCTCCAGAAGTACTGGAGCGGGCTGCCCACTTCGGGAGCGATCGTCGGGCTCGGCTCGGTGAAGTCGATCAGCGAGACGAGCTCGATCGCCGTCGGCAGCCGCCAGAGCTCACCGTGCGCCTCGCACAGCGTCGAAGCCTCTTCGAACGCGATGCCGCGACCTCCCTGCTCGGCGTCGCGCTGCCAGACGAGCCCCGTGACGTCGTCCGTGATCCGCTCGTCGTCGAGCGTGTAACGTTGCGGGTTCGGCAACGCTTCGGAGGCCGGGTTCGGCATCGGCCAGCGCGCCCACTCACGCGCAGCGGGGTCTGCGCTCGGGTCGAGCGGATCCCGCGGGAATTCTCGAGAATCAGAGCAGCCGAGCGCGAGCAACGCCGCCAGCGCCGCCCACTTCACGGCCATGAGCCGCGCGACGGGAAGGCGCCCGCGCGCCTCGACGGCGGTTTCCAGTGGCTCCATCGCGCGTGGTCGGCGCGCCGCACCGCGAGCCGCTTCACCAGCAGCGCCCCCGCGACGAAGCCACCGACGTGCGCGAAGAACGCCACGCCGCCCTCGGCCTCCATGCCGAGCTGACCCACGCCGCCGAGCAGCTGCCACACGAACCACATGCCGATCACGAGCCAGGCCGGCAGCACGATCAAGAACCCGAGGAACAGCCACAGCAGCGGCACGGGATTCAGCAGCGTGATCGGCGCCTTCGGGTAGAGCACGATGTAGGCGCCGAGCGTGCCCGCGATCGCGCCGGACGCACCGACCATCGGGATCGTGCTGGACGGCCCCATCGCGATCTGCAGGAACCCCGCCGCCACGCCCGCTGCCAGATAGAAGAGCAGGTACTTGAAGTGCCCGAGCGCGTCTTCGACGTTGTCGCCGAAGATGTAGAGGTAGAGCAAATTGCCGCCCAGGTGCCCCCAGCCGCCGTGCATGAACATGCTGGTGAACAGCGTGAACGCTTCCCCGAGCGGATCTGCCACGAAGCGCGTCGGCACCAATCCGTAGCCGGGCACGACCCAGGCCTCGCCGCCGCCCGCGATCAAGAGCCACTCCCACACGAACGCCACGAGGTTTAGCGCCAGCAGCAGGTAGTTGACGACCGGCGTGGTACGAGTCGGGTTCTGATCGCCGATCGGGAGCATGCCTGGGGGCAGGGTAGCACCCGAAGGGTCTGGCATCGCAGCGAGCCCGCGACCCGCTAGCAGTGCTAGCCTGGCGCGCGTTCCTATGCGGGCTTTGCTTCGGAGACTCGGCTTGCTGGCCGGGTTCGTGACGATCGCGTGCGTGCTCACGGCGTGCGGCGGTCCCGTGCTCGAGGGCAACGTGTATCGGGGAGACGACGTCGCGTTTCGACTCGGACCCCGCCCGAGCGCGTGGCGCGCGATCGAGGTCGACGGCGCGCTGTTGTCATTCCGCGATGATCCGGCGGGCGCCACGATCGCCGTCAACGGCCGCTGCGGCGTCGACGGCGACGACGTGCCGCTCAAGGCGCTCACGCATCACCTGTTCCTGAACTTCACGGCGCGCGAGGTGGTCGCTCAAAAAGAGCTCGAGCTCGACGGCCGCGCGGCGCTGCGCACCGAGCTGAAGGCACAGCTCGACGGCGTGCCGCGCAAGTTCGTCGTGTTCGTGCTGAAGAAGGACGGCTGCGTCTACGACTTCCTGTGGATCGGTCCCGAGCAGGATGGCGCTTCGGGGATGGCCACCTTCGAGCGCTTCGTGCGCGGCTTTTCTACCGAGGTATGAGCGCGTGACCCAGAGCTCACCCGAAGCCAGCGAAGGCCCGCTCAGCCAGGGCCCGTACAGCCGGGGCAGCCGCGCGAGCCTCGTGCCGCCGCCGCCGCCGAAGCTCGTGCGGCGTTGGTCCGACAGCGTGGTCGGCTTCTTCTCGCACCTCGGACGGCTCTCCGAGATGACGGTGAAGACCGTGCTCGCCGGCTTCAAGCGTCCGTTCGAGGGACGCGCGATCGTGGCTCAGCTGGAGGCGCTCGGCGTCGCGTCCGTCGGCATCGTGACCGTCACCAGCGTGTTCATCGGCATGGTGATGGCCGTGCAGTTCGCGTTTGGCCTGCGCAAGTTCGGCGGCATGGAGTACAC
>JALYWZ010000141.1 GCA_030852505.1 Myxococcota bacterium
CACGAACACCGTTGGCGCTTCACGCGCGCACGCGCTCGTCACGCAGCCGAAAAGCAGCAGGCGCAGCGACAAGCCAGGTTTCATCGACAGCCAGGCGCGCACTGCCTCTTGCCTAGCACGATGTGAGGGTGCCGGGCGCATGTTATAGACCGCGCGCATGCCGCCCAAGAGCAGACCTGACCACACCACACCGCGAGTCCAGCTCGTGCGCGGTGGAATCGTGGTGTCAGAGCGGACAATTCCGCTGCTCGCAGGAAGCGTCCATTACTGGCGCATGCCGCCGGAGAGCTGGCGCGCGGGGCTCGAGGCGCTGCTCTCGCTCGGGCTCAAGCTGGTCGATACCTACATCCCGTGGGGTGTTCACGAGCAGCTCCCCGGACAATTCGATTTCGGTGAGCGCGACCCACGGCTCGACGTCGTGAAGTTTTTGCGTCTCGCCGAAGAGCTCGGTCTGTACGCGATCGTGCGGCCTGGTCCGCACATCAACGCCGAGCTCACGCACTTCGGTCTCCCGGAGCGCATCATCTGGGATCCGGCGTGTCAGGCGCGCTCGGCTTCCGGGAGCCCCGTGGTGTTACCCGTGCCGCCGCTCGCGTTCCCCGTGCCGAGCTACGCGAGCCGCACCTTCCTGGAGGAGGCGCGTCGCTGGCTGCTCGCCGCCGGCACGCGCTGCGCGCCGCTCTGTTACCCCGACGGACCGATCGTCCTGAGCCAGGTCGACAACGAAGGCGCGATGTACTTCCGCGACGGCGTGTACGACCAGGACTACCATCCGGACGCGATCGAGCTGTACCGGCGCTTCCTCGAGCGAAAGTACGAAACCCCCGAAAATCTCGGGAGAGCGCTGGGGCGCGAGCTCGACTCCTTCGAAGTCGAACCGCCGCGCGAGCTCGACGCGCAGCGCTCGCGCGACCTCACCTATCACCTGGACTGGGCCGAGGCGCAGGAGGAGCTGCTGTCCGACGCGCTGTCGGCGATGCGAGAAGCCCTCGACGAGTCGGGGTTGTGCGTTCCGTGCTCGCACAACCTGCCGATCGGCGAGGCGCTGACACCGCTCGATCCGAGCCGGCTCGAGCGCGCCGTCGACTACATCGGGCTCGACTATTATCACGTCGCGACGCCCGCGCAGCGCACGGAGATAGCTCGGCGCACGAGCGAGCTCTCGGTGCGGAGCGAGGCGCGCAACACCCCCGCGTTCGCCTGCGAGCTAGGCGCCGGGTTTCCGCCGTTCTTCCCGGCCCTCACCGAGCAGGACAATTCGTTCACGGCGCTCGCCGCGCTGGCTTACGGGCTGCGTGGCTTCAACCTGTACATGGCGGTGGAGCGCGACCGCTGGATCGGCGCGCCCTATGACCGCCACGGGCGCGAGCGGCCCTTCGCCGAAGCCTGGCGGCGCGTGGTGCGCGGGCTCGAGGCGGTGCGCTTCCACGAGCTCACGCGACAAGCGCCCGTGCATCTGGTCGTTCCTCGCAGCTTGCGCCGCTTGCAGCGCGTGCTCCACGCCTTCGGCCCGCTGAGCGCGGTGATCTTCCAGATCGTCGGCAGCGGCGCGGCCGACAGCGGTCTCGAGGACGAGCTCGAGCTCGGCGCGCCGTTCGCGATCGACGCCGAGCTGTTCCTACGCCGAGTCGAAGAGGAGCTCGAGCGTCGCCGCATCCCGTTCGCGGTGGTCGGCGGTGATTTGATCGAGCACAGCCTGGAGCATGCTCGGTTCACGATCGTGACCTGCTCCGGCGGGCTCGAGCGCAGGATCGTGCGCGCCGCGAGCCGCGCCTTGCGCGAAGGCCGCTCGCTGGCGATAGGCCCGCATTTTCCCCAGCGCGACGAGGCGCTCGTGCCGCGCGAGCCGCCGAGCGAGCTGCGCCACGCCTTCGAAGGACCGTTGCCGCGGTTCTGGGACGCCGATCCGCGAAGGATCGCGGCGGCGATCGAGCAAGCCATCGGTGTGCTGGGGCTCGAGCCGATCCAGGCCTCGCCGAGCGAGCTGTACGTGACGGTGCACCACGACTCGGAGCACCGCGCGCGCGTGCTGTTCGCGATCAACCCCCACCCGCGCCCGCTGTCGGCGGAGGTCCAGGCGTTCGGCGCGAGCCAAGCCGAAGATCTGCTCGACGGCAGCGTGGTGTCCGCCGCCTCCTCCACCCTCTCGTTTCCGGTACCCGAACGCTCGGTCCGGATCTTCAAACTCACCTAGCTTTCGGCCCGTACCATGCTCTTGGAAATCAACCCCGATACGCCCGAACCCCGAAAAATCCAGCGAGCGCTCGACGTGCTCAATCAGGGAGGCGTGATCGCCTACCCGACCGACACCTGTTACGGGCTCGGCTGTGATCTGTTCAACAAGAAGGCGATCGACCGCCTCTACCAGATCAAGGCGATGGACCGGGAGCACATGCTCTCGTTCGTGTGCCAGAACCTCGGCGAGATCGCCAAGTACGCGGTGGTGCACGATCGCGTCTACCGGATCCTGAAGCAGTACCTGCCCGGCCCCTACTGCTTCATCCTCGAGGCGACGCGCGAGGTGCCTCGGGTGGTGCAGACCCCGCGCAAGACGGTCGGGGTCCGGATCCCGAATCATCCCGTTGCGCTCGGGCTGACGGCAGCCCTCGGGCACCCGATCATTTCGAGCACGGCCGCGAAGCCCGGCGCCGATCCGGACCCGGATCCCCGCGAAATCGAGCTGGCCTTTCCCGGGCTCGGCCTGGTGCTGGACGCCGGGGGCGGGGGCACTGTCCCGACCACGGTGATAGACCTCACCGGCGCTTCCCCGAAGATTGTGCGGCGCGGCGCGGGGGATCCGGAGCCCTTCGAATGATGCTTGCCGGGCGCCGAGCTTCCAAAGATTGATTCGACGCGGGCGGAGGATTAAAAGGGCCGGACTATGGCCTTCATCGTCACGGACAATTGCAACGGTTGCCGCTTCACCGATTGCGTTGCGGTGTGCCCCGTCGATTGCTTTCACGGGGACGACAACATGCTCTACATCGACCCGGGGGAGTGCATCGATTGCGGCGCGTGCGTGCCCGAATGCCCCGTCGAAGCCATCTACGACGAGACCCAGGTCCCGGACGACAAGAAGGAGTGGATCAAGGCCAACGCCGAGAAGGCGCCAGGCCTGCCGGTCATCAACAAGAAGGTCGATCCGCTGCCGGGCGCCGAAGCCAAGAAAGAATCGCTCGGCTTCTGAGCGGCGCTTCGCGCCGCGCTTACTTGCCGAAGGTTATCTTGGCGCTGGTGCGGAGCTGCAGGGTGCCCGCGGGCTGATTGCCCTTGCCGAGCGCCGCCGCCAGCAGCGACATCTGCTCGCCGCCCGCCGGAAAGCCCGTGCCGGGCACGATCTGCAGCTTGCCCTCGGCGAGCGCCTGGAACTCGCGCATCTCGCGCGGCGCGTCCGGCGGTAGCCCCACCAGATCGAAGGTGGGCACCGCCGAGTAGCGCTTGGTGTTGACGCTCAGGTTGACGCGGCCGTTCTCGACGCTCTCGACCTTCACCAGCCGGTAGGTCACGAGATCGAGGCCGAACAGTCCGTCGCGGCTGGTCGCCATCCAGTAGGCGCCGACGCCGACGGGCTTTTCGGGATACGGCAGGGTGATCACGGCGAGCGCGTCGCTCAGCGCCCGCACCGAGTCTTCGAGGTTTTGGTCCGCGCCCTTGGCGAGCTCGAACTTGAAGCCCGTCCCGCCGCCGTCTGGCAGCACCTGGTACTCGACCTTGGTGCCCTTGAGCTTGCCGATGTTGCGCGTGAGCTCCGGCGGTGCGCCGTTCAGGGCGATACCCGCGTTGTTGACGCGAGCGATCACCGTCACCGGCCCGGGCGCATCGCTCTGCTCTTTGGGCTTTTGCGCCTCGAGCGTGAGGGCGAAATCGATGGGGATGCCGCCCTGGCGCGGATCGCTCTGCAGCTCTATCTGGATCGAACCGTTGGTCTTGGTGCCTGGCTTGGGCTGCGCCGGCTGAAGCGACACGCGAGGCTCGCTGCCCTCGGCGCCGAGCGTGATCTTGGGCGGCGCTCCCTTCTGGGCCTCGCGGTCTGCGGCGCCGGGCGCGAAGATGCCGGTGGGCGGCGGGCCCCCTGCTTGAGCTTCTCCAGGCGTCTGCCCTTTGGCGCGAGCCGAAGCGGCTGCGACCGCCTGAGCGAGCTCGGGATCGAGCGCTTGCTTTTGGGGCGCCGCCGACTCGACCGGCTTCGGTGCCTCCGTCGACTCTTTCTCACAGGCGCTCGAAAGAACACCCAAGAACCCAAGCGTGGCGAGGTACGAGAGGCGCGACAGCATCATCGTGGTTGGCTATTTACTCGAGTTTCCGACCCGGGCCAGAACCGGGAAACAGCCGGAATATTCCCGGACTCGAGGCTCCGTCCCGCCCGTCGCCACGGCCCTCAGAACGGCGGTGGCTCGGGGATATCGGCCTCGAGTCCGGTCTTACCGGCCAGCACGGGCGGGGTCGAGGGCGCTCCGCCCACGTCACCGCTCTCGCGCGCCTCGTCGTCCACGGCGGGTGATTCGCCCGCGGGAGCCGCAGGGCTCGCGGTCTCGCTCGGCACGGTTCCGTCCAAAAACTCTTCGTCGAGCGCGTCGAGCTGACCGTCGTACGCGAGCAAGCCGGTCGCCGGATCGATGCGCGCGGTCACGATCGCGTTCGGCCGTGGGAAGTCGCTGACGGGGCGGCCTTCGTGCGCCGATTTCATGAATTGGATCCAGAGCGGCAGGGCCGTCGCAGCGCCGGATTCACCCGAGCCGAGCGGAGTGGGCTCGTCGAAGCCGACCCACACGGTTGCCACGAGCTCGGTCGAGTAGCCCGAGAACCACGTGTCCTTCACGTCGTTCGTGGTGCCGGTCTTTCCGACCACCGGGCGAGCGAGGCTCTGCGCGCGCTTGCCGGTGCCGTCCTTGACCACACTGCGCATCAGGCTGGTTACGAGATACGCCTCTTCGGGGCTCAACACGCGGCGCTTGGGCGGCGACGGCGGCAAGGGCAGCTCTTTGCCGTCGGGGCCGACGATGCGCGTGACCAAGCGCGGCGCCTCCACCTCTCCGCCGCTCGCGAAGGACGCATACGCGTTGGCGAGCTCCAGCGGCGTCACCTCGTAGGCGCCGAGCGCGAGCGAATCCGTGGCGCCGAGCGGCGATTCGATACCGAGCGCTCGCGCGAATTCGACGACGTTCGCGGGCCCGAGCGCGCGCAGCAAGAATTCCGCCGCGAGGTTGTCGCTCTTGGCGATGGCGTTTCGCAGCGGCACCCGGCGCGGCTGTTCTTTCGAGCCCTTCTTCGGCACGAGGTCGAGCACGCTGGCGGGGGTGAAGCGCCGCGACGACAGCGCGTAGCCGTAGACGAAAGGCTTGAACGCCGAGCCCGGCTGGCGGTGCGCCGAGACGGCCCGATCGAGCGCGCCCGGCGTGGCCTCGTAGCTGCCGACCAGAGCGCGCACCTCGCGCGTGCGCGGCTCGATCGCGACGAGCGCCGCCTGCGGCCCGAGCTCGAGCCGCAAGGGCAAGAGCCCACCCTGCGACGGCGCCGAGCCGTTCAGAGCGACTCGGAGCGCGGCGCCGAGCTTGGTGAACTCGGACGGCGGCAGGTGTTTCGCGTCGTAGCGCTCCTCGTGCGTGAGCACGACGCGGCCGCGCGTGGCGCCGATCTGCACGTCGATCGTGCCCTTCTGGTCGTCGAGCGCGACCACCTTGCCGACGTAGGAGCGGTTCGGCTTGACCTCGCCCTCGGACAGCGGACCCCACAGCTTGCGCGTCTCGAGCGTGAGCGGCGGCACGAGCTTCTGCCGCTCGGCGTAGCTGGCGAGCCCGTCGCGCACGGCCTTGCGCGCCGCCGCCTGGAGCTTCAGGTCGAGGCTGGTGGTGATCGTGAAGCCGCCCTTCTTGGCGCGCTCACCGACCACGCGCTCCAGCACCCTACGGGCGTAAGCGACGACCTCGGGCGCGAGCGCGGACTCCTCTTCGCTGCTCGGTGCGAGCCTGAGCGGCTCTTCGAGCGCGGCGTCGTGGAGCTCCTTGGTGACGAAGCCCTTGTCCAGCATTTGCTGGAGCACGTAGCGGCGGCGGGAGAGCGCCTTCTCGGGATCGGTGCGCGGGGAGAAGCGCTCGGGCGCCGCGACGATGCCGGCCAACGTCGCGGCTTCGGCCAGGTCGAGCGTGGTCTCCGGCTTGCCGAAGTAGTAGCGCGCGGCCTCCTTCACGCCGTAGCGGCCGTGACCGAGGTAGATGTGGTTCAGGTAGAGCGAGAAGATCTCGTCCTTCGACAGCTGCTTCTCGAGCCGCCGTGCCAGGATCGTCTCCTTGATCTTGCGCTCGTAGGTGCGCTCCGGCGACAGGAACAGGTTCTTCACGACCTGCTGCGTGATCGTGCTCGCGCCCTGGCGCGTGCTGCCGGCGCGCAGGTTCGCCAGCATGGCTCTGACCATGCCGAAGTAGTCGAGCCCCTCGTGCTCGTAAAAGCTCGCGTCCTCTGCCGCGAGGAACGCGAGCTTGACGTGCCCGGGCACCTTCGCGAACGGCACGACCGTGCGGCGCTCGGTGAAGACGCTGCCGAGCAGGCTGCCGTCTCTCGCGAGCACGCGCGTGACCTGCGGCGGGTCGTAGCCGTTCTTCAGCTCCTCGACGCTCGGGAGCTTGGACTCGTAACGGGCGACGACCAGCACCAGCGTCAGCGCGCCGAGCAAGCCGAGCACCACCATCGCTCCGCCGCCGTACACCGCGACACGTCGCAGGGTGCGGAGCAGCGCTTTGCGATCGGCCATCAGCGACCGAGCACGCGCATCACCAAGATCGCGAGCACCACCCCGACCACCAAGCACAAGGCCGCGACGCCGACGAGCAGGCCCGCGCCGGGACCGCGCGCGGGCGCCGGAGCGGCGAGATCCGCCGCGTTACCGGAGGAGGGAGAGGCCGGCGAGCGCACCGACGGCGCGATCTGCGCGGCTGGACCGCCGAAAGGCCGCAGCGCTTCGGCGAACTGCGAGGCCGTCTGGTAGCGATCCTCGGGGCGCTTGGCGAGCGCCTTTTCGAGCACCTGCTCGAGGCCCTTCGCGAACTTCAGCTCGGGCACGCGCTGACCGAGCGGGATGATCGGCTCCATCACGTGCTTCTGGATGTATTCCATCGGCGTGCGCGCGGAGAACGGCAGCTTCGCGGTCAGCACTTCGTAGAGGATCACGGCCAGTGAATAGATGTCACTGCGTGCGTCGAGGGTTTTGCCCTGGGCTTGCTCCGGGGACATGAACTCCGGCGTGCCGAAGACCATTCCCTCTTGCGTGAGAATCAGCGAGCCGGGCTGCATCTGGCGCTCCGTGACCTTGGCCAGGCCGAAGTCGAGCACCTTGGGGAAATCGAGGATGCCGCCCTGCCGCGACAGGAAGATGTTCTCGGGCTTCAGGTCGCGGTGGACGATGCCGAGCTCGTGCGCTTCCTGAAGCGCCCCGCAGACCTGAATCAGCACGGGGATGGCGCGTTCCGGGGGCATCGCGCCCTCTTTGCGCACGGTCTGGTTGAGGTTCCTGCCCTCGAGCAGCTCCATCACGATGTAGAGCGAGCCGTCTTCCTCGAGCTCGCCGTACATGAACACCTTCACGGTATTCGGGTGGGTGAGCTGACTCATCGCGCGCGCTTCGCGCCGGAACCGCGAGGTCAGATCCTTCCGCCCGGCGAGCTTCGGATGGAGGATCTTGATCGCCACCATCCGGTTCATCGCCGGCTGGGACGCCTTGTAGACGGACCCCATGCCGCCGGTGCCGATCTTCTCGACGATCTGGAACTGGCCGCCCAGGATCTCTCGGCCGATGAAAGGGTCCTTCGGTCTCATGCGTAGCCGAGGGTCGGAGCCTATCGCAGTCAGCCGCCGGAAACGCTAGTCGGATCAGCTTTTGGCGGGCACCGAATACGATTTCGGGTGACGATGCCGGCGGGCCCCGCCCTCGGGCCGTTCCTCGGGTGCTTGCCGAACCATGAACGAAGCCAGCCTGCTCGAGAGCCCGCTCCTTGGACGAGCCGGCTTCCGCCACGGTTTTTTCACGCGAAACGGCGGCGTTTCGACGGGGCCTTACCGGAGCCTCAGCTTCTCGCTGGCCGTCGGCGACGAGCCGGGCAACGTGGCCGAGAACCTGCGCCGGGCGGCCGGAGCGCTGGGGGTGCCGAGCGAGCGCATTTACTACCTGTCCCAAGTGCACGGCCGGCAGACCCAGCTCGCCGACGGGCGGGAGACCCCTGCTCGCTTTCTCGAGCGAGAGGGGGACGCGGTGCTCGCGGTGCCCGGCACGGACGGGCTCGCTTGCGCGGTGCGCAGCGCGGACTGCGTGCCGATCCTGGTCGCCGATCGAGCGACGGGCGCCGTTGCCGCCATTCATGCCGGATGGCGCGGGGTGGTGGCCGGCGCGGTCGGCGCGGCGGTGTCCGCGCTCCGCGAGCAGACCGGGCAGCGCGGAGATTTGATCGCCGCGATCGGTCCCCACATCTCGCTCCGTGCCTTCGAAGTCTCCGACGAGGTCGCGGCGGAGCTCGCCCGGGCCTCGGATGCAACCGACGTGGTGCACCACGGTGCGACTCGACCCCACGTCGATCTGAGGCGGATCGTGCGCGCGCAGCTCGCCGCAGCCGGGCTCGAATCGAGCGCGATCGACGACGTGCAGGGCTGCACCGTCAGCGAGCCCGAGCGTTTCTTCTCTTTCAGGCGCGACGGTGCGAAGAGCGGTCGCCACCTGTCGGCGATAGTGCCGCGCTTGCCGTGACCGACGACGCTGCGACCTGAACGGTGATTCAGCCGGAAGAAGGCTTGCGACCCGGTTCCAGACCGGGGGATACTTGGTGACCCGCGCCCCCAGTTCTACGGGCTTGGCGCCGAATCATTTGGATTGTCGATGGCCTACACGGTGACGTGCAAAGCTTGCGGCGCGCGATTCAGTGTCGCTGACGACCTCTACAAGAAGCGCGTCGCCGGCAAATCGGTGCTCGTCAACTGCAAGCAGTGCCGCGCGCCGATCCGGATTGATGCGTCGGTGGCGCCTCCCGCCCGCCGCAGCAG
>JALYWZ010000711.1 GCA_030852505.1 Myxococcota bacterium
CTTCTGCGGGTGGCGGTTCTTCCGCGGGTGGAGGCTCTTCCACGGGCGGCGGCTCCTCCGCGGGTGGCGGTTCTTCCGGGGCGGGCGGCTCCTCCACGGGTGGAGGCTCTTCCACGGGCGGCGGCTCCTCCGCGGGAGGGGGTTCTTCCGGCGGTTCGTCAGGCGGCGGCTCGTCCGACGGCGGATCCGGATCCGCCGAAGGTTTCGGCGCCGGGATCCCAGAGGCCGGCGGGGAGGTCGTCGCCGCGCTGCCACCCGTCGCGTTGTCTCCCTCGCCCTGTGCGGAGCCGATCGAGACCCGCCCGCCGGTTCCGCACGCTTCGAGGTTCGAGTCAGGCGCGTCGCCGCACGCAACCGTGAGGGCCGTGAGCAGGATCACGCCGAGCTGTTCGGCGCCGAATGTCGCAGGTCTAGGTTTCATGCAGTCGGTCCGCCGTGCTCAGTAAACGAGGCAGCGCAGATGGCCGTAGTAGGACTGGCACCGACGACCCGACCAGTTCACCCCCGACGCATAGCTGAGCTTGCAGTGACGCCCTTCCCAGGCATCGCCGCCGCACAAACCGTACGAGTTGGCGCGGGTACCGCTCGAGCTGACGCTGGAGCTCGGCGGCGCGTTGGTGCTTCCGTCGCCCGGCGGATCGATCGCGTCCGTGTTCAAGAGCGATCCCACCAGCGGGCAAACGGCCGCGAACGCCGCGTGCGTGGCGCGCCACGACGCGAGGTTCGTCGTGCCTGGGAAGACCTCGTTGAAGGTCGTGGCGACGGTGGTGGTTCCGTTCGGCGTCCACGCCGGCACGCTCAGGCACGACGGCAAGGACACGCTCATGCCGTTCATCGTGTAGTCGGGGAGGCCCGAAATTTCCGCCACCGCCGCCGCCACCGACGCGCGCGCCGCCTCCACCGTGTTGATCACCTCGAGCTCTCCCTGCAGCGCGGGCGGCAGATCCGCCCCGGATACGCTGCCGTCTTCGTTGACGTAGAGCCGCGTCAGCGGATACCCGACACGCCAGCTGTCCTTCACGAGCTCGGCGATCAGCGTGTCCTTCGCCTTCGAGAACAAGCAGTGGCCGAGGTCGGGGACTCCCGGCAGCGGCAAGGGCACGTCGATCGGCAAGCCGAGGCCGAGCAACGGCTCCGACTCCTCCGCGACGGGCTCGCTCGTCTCTGCTGGCGCGCCGCACGAGAGCGTGAGGCAAGCCAGACCGACCCCGAAGATCCTTCCCGAAACAGTTCCCAGCAGTCTCATTCTGATTTGCCTCCGACGCCGAATCGCACGCGGCGTTCGTCGACTCTGGCTGCAAGCCGAATGCCTTCGACTCGCGCCGCGCGCGCGCGACGAGAAACTCGAGTGGTTCCGAACGCAGCCACGATCGCGCGCGTTCTCACTCACTCGAATGGGTTCACTCGAGGCTCTGATGCTGCTGCGCTTGATGCGCTTCCGCTTCGCGCGAAGCGCAGCGAACGCGAAACGACCCAGGAAAAAACCGCTCCAAAAGCGGGCGAGCTGGCGCATCCCGAAACGCACGCGACTTGCAGCTCGCGGCACGTGCGAACCATTGCTCTCTTACTCTGCACGGTGACGTTCTCGTGTTCGGCTCCCGACGCGGAGCCTGAAGCGGAACTTCGCGCAGCCGTGCTCGAGGGTTCCCAATCACCGTCGACGCGCGATCAGGTGGTGTTTCTTCACGTCGAGGGCACGAGCGGCAGCTGGAACGACTGCACCGGCACGCTGATCGCGCCACGCGCGGTGGTCACGGCCAAACACTGCGTCGCCACGGTCCCCGATCGTCCGTTCGTGTGCAGCGGCGACGGCGAGCTGGTCGGCGACGGCGCGGGGGCGGGGGTGTTCGGCGCGCCGGTCGAGCCCAGCACCGTTCAGATCTACACGGGCGCGCGCCCCGTCGAAGAACCGGCCGCCTTTGGGAAAAAGCTCTTCCACACGGGCTCTTTTCAAGCCTGTCGCGACGACCTCGCCGTCGTGGTGTTGGATCGCGCGATCGAGCTCCCCACCTACTCCACCCTTCCTCGGAGCCCTGACACGCAGATCGGCGACGAGCTGCGCCTGGTTGGATACGGGACCGGTCAGCGCACGGGTCTCGTCGAGCGCCGCGAGCTACCGAACGTGCGGGTCACGGACGTGGACTCGGGCCTCGGCGAGCCCTCGGCCAGCACCCCGCCGCGGAGCTTCGTGGTCGACGGTAACACGGTCTGCATCGGAGACAGCGGCGGTCCGGCGCTGTCGATGGACGGTGACACGCTGATCGGCGTCTACTCGCGGATCACCGGCGACTGCCTGTCGCTCGAGAGCCGCAACACCTTCATGCTCGTCGCGGGCTACCTCGATCTGCTGGAAGAGGCGCTGAACCACGGCGGTGGCATCGCGTATTTCGCGGACGACGCTGCGGCCCCGCCGCCTTCATCCAACGAGACGGACGGCGCGAGCGCCTTCAATTGCGCGCTCGGCGGGCGCCGCGCTGGCGGGGGTTGGATGACGTTTCTTTCGCTCGGCGCCGTGGCGGCTCTGCGTCGAGCTCGCGGGAAACCTGTCCGAGCAACTCGACGCCCTGAACGAGCTCGTTGACGCTCGCCGAAGCGATACTGATCCGCACGAAGGCCCCCGGCGGCTCGGCCGCGAACCAGGGGCTGCCGGGCGAGACCTGGACGCCGCGAGCCGCGGCGGCGCGCACGAGCTCGAGCTCGTCTCTGCCCTCGGGCAACTCGAGCCACAGGCTGAAGCCACCGTCCGGCACGCGCGAAAGACGAGCCTCGGGCCAGTGCTTGCCCAGAGCGCGCACGGTTTCGGCCTGGCGAGCGCGCAGGGTGTGCCGGAGCTCGAGCAGGTGCCGTTGCCAAGCCGGTGTCGTCACGAGCTCGAGCGCGGTGTCCTGGAGCAGCCCGGTGAAGAACCAATCCTCGACGGCGCGGAGCAGGCGCAACCGCCGTCGCACCGGCCCGCGCGCGACGATGCCGGCCACTCGCAGACCGGGCGCGGTCGACTTGGTCAGCGAGCGAACGTAGATCACGTGATCCCCCGCGTCCCGGAACAGCGGCGGCGGAGGCGACGCCGAGAACGAGAGGTCGCGCGCGTAGTCGTCCTCGACCACGAACGCGCCCGCGCGCTCGACGAGCTCGAGCACCTCGGCGCGCCGCGCAGCGCTCAGGCTGGTGCCCGTGGGGTTGGAGAAGGCGGGCTGCAGGTAGACCGCGCGCGCCTTCGACGAAGCCAGCGCCGCTTCGAGCAAGTCGGTGCGCATGCCGTGCTCGTCCACCGCGACCGGGACGGCCCGGAGCCCGAGCGAACGCAGCACGCCCAGCGCCCCGAAATACGTCGGTGACTCGACGATCATCGGGCCTCCGAAAGGCACCAGCGTGCGAAAGGTGGCCGCGAGCGCCGCTTGCCCGCCAGGAACGATCAACACGTCCGCCGCCGTCGCGTCGCCGCCGACGTCGCGCGCGAACCAGGCCCGGAGC